>NZ_JAIUGQ010000029.1:0-88364 GCF_020164715.1 Mesorhizobium sp. ESP7-2 | reverse complement strand
TCCAGCATGAAGGTTGAATCAGAACCGCAGTGATTTGGGAATCCCACGACTCCCATAAATCTCATCCCGCTCTAGGGTCAGGCCTGCCACCGGCAAAAAATCCCGCGGCATTCGCGCCGCGGGATGGGGAATGTTCGGCGACTGGTTGCCCTGGAAGCAGCGGTCGCCAGGCATGATCAGGTCTTTACGACAGCCCCAGTCACTTTCTCTGACACATAGCCGAGAACATTGCCGATGATCAGCGAGATCACCACAGCGGTTGCGACCTTGATTATGCCGCTGGCACCATCACCATAGGCGGCGGCACCGAGCAGAAAAAGCGCGGCGGTCGTTGCGTAACCATAGACCGCTGATGGAATGGCGCTGAGTAGCGGCAGCTTGGCGGCGAGAATCAGCACCACGATGGAAATACCGACGCAAATACCGGCCATGATCGCCGTAACCCCGATGGACGTCAGGGCTACCAATGCGGCGGCCGCGCAGATCGCCCCCCAGAGGTTTGCAACCGCCGAATTCCGGAACCCGGCTTCCTTGCCGCTACAGTGATAAAAGCTGCCCCAGCCGACAAATACCGCCCAGATCAGCAGATAGGGACTGCCGATCGTGATCGCCGCCCATGTTGCAATGCCACCCATAATGCCGATGACCACGGCCAGTCCTGTAATAAGATCCATGTTGTCCTCCCGTTTTTTCAAACCTCGAAGCAAAGACATTCGTTTCAGGATCGCGCTTCGCTGACGTCCCCGACCATGGCAGCCGCCACGGGGTCCAAGAAGAAGAGCTGGCCGGGTCCGGCAAGGGATCAGGCCGGCTGCGCGGCCGTTTCGCCAGCACCGATCACACCAGCACGCAACGCGAGCCCCGCGGCTGTGGCGCCAAGGCACGGTGCCAGGATATAAAGCCAGAGCTGCGACACCGCCGCTCCGCCGACAAACAGAGCCGGACCGAGCGAGCGGGCCGGATTGACCGATGATCCGGACACTGCAATGCCGGCTAGATGGATCATGACCAGTGTCAGGCCGATCGCCAGACCAGCCAGAGGACCGGCGCCGCCTTCGGCGGTGGCACGCAGGATCACCAGCAGAAACAGGAACGTGGCGATCGCCTCGAACAGGAAGGCGGAAGTTGCCGAATAGGCCGACCAGCCGTTCTGGGCGAAGCCATTTGCCGCCACGTCGTAGCCGCCGCCCTTGCCTTGCACGATCACGTAGAGCACCGCCGATGCGATGATCGCCCCAACGCATTGCGCAATCACATAGCCGATGAGATCATTGGATTTCAGTCGGCCGGCGACGAAGAAACCAAGGCTTACCGCCGGATTGAGATGGGCGCCGGAAATGGGTCCAATCGAATAGGCCATCGCCACCACCGAAAGGCCGAATGCCATGGCCACACCCAGCAGACCGACCTCGGAGCGCATGAAAAGAACCGTAGCGCAACCAAAGAAGACCAGCGCGAAGGTCCCGACGAACTCACAGATGTATTTGTTCATTTTACTCTCCAGATTTGTGACGGTCAGGGACCGGACGCGGTACCCCGTTGCGCGAGCGTCCGGTCCAAAGGCTTTCAGGGAACGATGACGCCGCGGCCGGTGAATCGCCGATTCTTGAAATCGTCGAGCGCAGTGTTGATGCTGGCGAGGTTGTATTCGGTGTAGTGCATCTTCACCTTGCCGTCGGCGTTCAACTCCATCAGTTCGACAAGTTCGGTGAAGTTGCCGACTAGGCTGCCGCCGATGTTGATCTCCTCGATGACGAGGTGCGCGGTCGGCACGTTGATGTTGCCGCCATAACCGACGACGAACAGTTGTCCGCCCTTGCGCACCATCTTCCAGCAGATGTTCTCGACACCGAGTTCGCCAACGAAGTCGATCACCACATGGGCGCCGCCGCCGGTGATCTGGGCGATTTCCTCGACGACCTTAGGGCCGCCATCGAGCACGAAGTCGGCGCCAAGATCCTTGGCCAGCACACGCGCCGCAGGCTCGCGATCGACAGCGATGATGCGGCAGCCCGAGATCGCGTGCAGCGACTGCAACGCGATATGGCCAAGCCCGCCAATGCCGAGCAGGACGCAGTAGCTGCCTGGCCGCAACAGCTTCGCCGCCCGCTTGGCGGCACGGTAAGCGGTGATGCCGGCGTCGGCCAGCGGCGCCACTTCGATCGGCGTGACATTGGCGTTCAGCTTGATCAGCGATCGCTCGCTGGTGATGAAGTACTCGGCGAAGCCTCCATTCATGCCAAGGCCGGGGAACTGGCCATTGTCGCAGTACATGTCCTCGCCGTGTCGGCAGTTGAGGCAGATGCCGCACGAGCGGAAGGGATGGCAGATCACGGCGTCACCGCGCTTGACCGACCGGACGCCGCTGCCGACCTCCTCGACCCAACCGGCATTTTCGTGGCCCATGATGTAAGGCAAGAGGGTGCCTTCGGGGTCCATGGTCGGCTTCCACACGCCCTCGATGATGTGAAGGTCGGTGCGGCAGAGGCCAGCGGCGCCGACCCGCACGATGACCTCGTCGGGGGAAGTGATCGTCGGCGCGGCGACCTCCTCGATCTTGAGCTGGACGTTCATCTTCGGGTCGTATTCGTAAAGTCTGGCAGCTTTCATCGTCGTATCCTTTCAACGTCGAGATTGTTCGATTGCTTCAGGCGCGGCCGAGCTTTTCGGAGCCGCCGCCACGAGCCGGTCCGGCCGTCGGATCCTCGTCCTCGGCGAGATGGCCAATCAGCGTTTCGGTGGTCAGGATCAGCGTCGCCACGGAAGCTGCATTAGCCAGGGCGGTATAGGTGACGCGGACGGGATCGATGATCCCTGCCTCGAACATGTTCTGGTAGCTGCCGGCGGATGCGTTGTAACCGTAACCGCCATTGATGCGCGTGACTTCCGCTACGACCACTTCGGGATCGGCGCCGGCATTAGCGGCGATGCGCCAGAGCGGCCGCGACAGCACCGAACGAACCAGGCGCACGCCTTCGGCGACATCGCCGCTGACATCGGCCGCCACCTTGTCGAGCAGCGGTGCGATCTGGGCAAGCGCCGAGCCACCGCCGGCGACCACGCCCTCCTCGGATGCGGCACGCACGGCATTCAGCGAATCCTCGATCAGCTGAATGGTTCGCTTCTGCTCGACCGGCGTGACACCGCCGGCATAAAGGATCGCGGTGCCGCCGGAGAGCTTGGCAAGGCGTTCGCGCAGCTTGTCCTGGTCGATGTTCGGCGGCGAGGCTTCATACTGTCTCTGCACCTGGGCGCGACGCGACGCGATTGCGGCATGGTCGCCGCCGCCGCGAATGATCGAGGTGTAGGACGAACTGGTTTTCACCCGGTCGGCCGTTCCGAGATCCTCGGCAGTGACATCCTCCAGCCGGCCACCGAGATCGCGCGCGATCACCTTGCCGCCGGTGATGATCGCCAGATCCTCCATCATCGCCTTGCGCCAATGGCCGTATTCCGGCGGATGGACGACGAGGTATTTTCCAGGCCCCTGCTTGCCGAGCAGCGTCACCACAACTTCCGGCGACATTTCCTCGGACACGATCAGCAGCGGTCGACCATCCTCGTCGGCAATACGGCGAACCGCATCCAGCGCTTCGGGTTCCTTGATTTTCAGATCGGTCATCAGGATGTAGGGTCGTTCGAGAACCGCCTCCATCTTCTCCTGGTCGGTCACCATGTGGTGCGAGAGATAGCCGCGGTCGAAGGACATGCCCTCGACCACATCGAGCGTGGTCTCGGTGGTGACGCTGAAGTCCGTGGTGATGACGCCTTCGGCGCCCACCCGCTGATGGGCTTCCGCCACGAGCGCGCCAAGTTTGCTGTTGGTCGCCGCGATATTGGCGACCGACGCTAGGATGCCGTTGCCCTTGGCGGGCTTCGCCGAAGCCTTGAGCGCTGCCACCACGGCGGCCACGGCAAGGTCGATCCCCTTGCAGAGATCGACGGATTTAGCGCCGCGCTCATTCGCTTCGATGCCGCCCTGGATGAGCGCGTTGGCGAGCACGATGGCTGTCGTGGTCCCGTCGCCGGCGACCTCGTTGGTCTGCATCGACACTTCGCGGACGACCTGCGCACCCATGTTTTCGAAACGATCGTGCAGCTCGATCTCGGAGGCGATGCTGACGCCGTCACGGGTCACCATCGGCGTGCCGATCGGCCGGTCGATCATGGCGTTCATGCCTTTGGGGCCGAGCGTGGGCTCGACGGCAGCGGCCAGGCGAAAGACGCCGCGGGCAAGTGCACGACGCGCGTCGGAATTGTGAAGCATAATTTTGGGCATGATTCCTCCTTCCGCCTTACGGGCGGGTTGTTGGTTAGGGGCCTCGTGCAGGGAGGCCGTTGTGTCAGGTCTGCATCAGGCGGTCGGCGCGGCTCGTGCCGGCACGCGATCCATGATGAAATCGACAAGCGTCGGTTCGCCGTCGACCACATCCAGTTCCTTGTATCTGGTCTGCTTGAGGCCACGGCAAAGCGCGCCATTGAACTCCATATTGACGCGTACACCGCGCAGTTCGGCGAGATGCGCACCGAGCGCGCCAGGCGGTATGTGTTGCCCTTCCCATGTCACGAAGACGGGATCATCCGCCCGGCGGTCAGGAAAGCGCTCAAGCAGAGCCGCCCTGTATCTCGGCTTCTGTTTGGTTGCTTCGCCCGGTTCGAACCGCGCGACGTCATATGCCGGCAGTTCCATGCCGACAATTTCCCGATCCGTCAGGCCGCGCTGCCGCAACCCGCGCAGGACTGCCTCCTGGCGCCGCTTGAATGCCTTCATCCTGAAGGTTTCGCGCAAAGCGTCGAGATCCTGATCCCCGGCAAGATCAGCAAAAATGACGCTGAATGTCTTGCCGGCTTCCATGCCGCGATTGACCTCTTCCGCGAACATGTGGTCGTGCAGCTTGACGCGATAGGCCGGCGACCAGGAGAGCTGGTCGAGCGCCTTGCGGACGCCGTCCAGCATAAGGAACGCGAAGTTGGGCGAGCACCAGTAGGTCGGCAGGCGGAAGTCTATCTCCACGCTGCCATCGCTCGCCATCGCAGCCCGCTCGACGAAGCCCATCTCGGTAATCGGTTCGTCGAGCTCGGGGTCGTTGACCTCACCAAGGCACCGCCAGAGTTCGTTCTCTCGGCTGCCGGAAACGCTGGCGGTTGCCATGGCCCTACTCCGCCGCGATGCTGAAGGGCGAGCCGGCGAGCGCCTTCTTCTTGGCTTCGACGTCGATGTTGTAGAGGCGCGCTGCGTTGAGGCCGAGGATCTTCTCCTTGATCTCGTTGGTCAGCTGCACACCACGTTCCGCGGCGATGTCCTCAGGGATCTGATAGGCCCAGAATTTCTCGACAAGCCAACGCGGCGTCCAAATCGCGTAGTCGGAACCGAACAGGATTTTCTCCGGCCCAATCCAGAACAGCAGTTCGGCAATCACCTCGCCGAAATAGCGCGGGCGGGAATGGATGAAGGGCAGCGCCACCGCCAGTCCGCCATAGACGTTGGTTTCCTGCGTTGCGATCCAGCAGAAATCGTCGAGGCGCGGCAGGCCGCAATGCTCGATGATCCAGTTGAGACCCTGGAAATCCGTCGCCGCATAGTCAACGTCATGGACGTCGAAGGCGTCCTTGCTGAGCGGGATGATCGTCGGACCCTTGTGGACGTGGATGTTCCTGATGCCGAGCTTGTCGCAGAGCTCGAAACATTTGTAGGCATCGGGGTCAGTGAGCTTCCAGCCTTTGGAGGCGCCGTTCCATTCGGCCGTGTACATTTTCACGCCCTTGACGTCGTAGGTCTCCTTGAGGAAGTGGATATACTCAAGCGCCTTCTCACCGTCGCGCGGATCGAAGGCGCCATTGACGATGAAACGCTCCGGATAGCGCTTGGCCACCTCGGCGTTGCGCTCGATCGTGTTGAAGCCGTTCTTGTAGAAGTCCTTGAGATAGGTCGACTGGACGATCGCCACATCATCGGGACCGTCGATGAACAGGTCGCGATAGAGGTCGTCGGCACTGTATTTCTCGAACTTCGACTTCTCCCACAACTGGTCTTTGGGGCTCAGGCCGGTGTGATAGGCATAGAAGCACTCGATGAACTGCTTGCCGTGGATGTTCTTCTGGTTCTCGGGGCTGCCGTCCCAGAAATGGGTGTGGCCATCGACCACGAAAATATCCTTGCCTTCCGGTGTTCTAAACATTCGTTCCTCCGCAAGATGGCGTTGATCGGTTCGGCGCGCCGCACGTCGGCGACGCGCCCGTTTTTTGGCGTCTACTCGATGTATTCGAACATCTCGTCCATGTTGCCGAACAGGATCACCGTGTTATCGTCGACACGAACCATGCGGCCGTAGTGGGTGGAGGTGTTGACCTCGAAGGTCTCGGCTGAAATTTCGCGGCCGAGGTATTCACCGATGGCGTCCATCTTGAAGATCAGCTTGCCGTCACCGTCGATGCGGATCAGCGCCGGCTGGTAGGTGATCGTCACCCCAGGCTTCTTGCCCATGAATTCGGCGATGGCCCTGGCTTCGACGGAGTCGTTCATGGTGACGCCGCACTGGTGCGAAATCGTCTGTTCGAAGGTGATGTCCTTCATCTCCTTGAAGATGTTGGAGTGCGTGGCATCGCGTGCTGATAGTGACATGACAATTTCCCCTTTTTTCAGCGCTTGAGGCCGAGTTCGCCAAGGATCTGGCCAATCCGTTCGTCGGATTTGGCACGGACATCCACGAACGCGACCGGCTTGGAATGCGGCATCGACCAGATCGGCTGCAGGCCGGTGGCTGCCTTGTCGGCGAGCGCGCCGTGTTTCTTGACCCAACCCTGGAAGAGCTTGCGGTTGGCGGCGCCATGCGTCTCGTCATTGGCGAGAAGGTGCATGAGGTCGATCGTGTTGGCGAGGTTGCGCTCATAGTCGGCTTCGGCTGCCGATATCACCGCCGGTGTGATGAAGTCGTGGTTGGCGGCGGCGATCTGCATCAGGAAGCCAGAGCGGAACACTTCGCCGACCAACGGTTCGAAGATGATGTTGATGGCGAAATACTGTTCGAGATAGTCTGTCGTGCCCATGATGGTTTCGACCGCTTCGCGCGTGCCTTGCCAGTTCTTGTCCTCGAGCCAGGTCTTCTTGCCGAGTTCGTCGTCCCAGCCAGGCAAGTCCATGCCGATCTCGGCAAGGTAGAGCGTGATGTCCTGTGCAAGCCTGAGCTTGTAGGACGAGTTAGTCAGCGTCGCGTTGTTGATCATCTGGGTATAGCCGTAACGCTGCGCCTGCATGAGCGAGGTGCCAAGTCCGAATTCGGCATGCTTCCAGGCGCCGAGCTGGGCCTGAAGGATCTTGACCCAGGCTTTGTCGAAGGTCTTCGGTGCGCCGGACTTGCGTGCATTGTTGATGACGCTCTGCACCATCGTCTCGATCTTCGACTGGCGCTGGTAGTGCGTGCGCTCCCATTCCTGATCGGGGGCGCGGAAGGCATGCCAGTTGGAGCTCTGCGCGGCGGTGTTCTGCTTGACGTAGGCGCCCTTGCCGTCGGCGAAGGAAATGATCCAGTCCTGGATCAGGTAACGCTCGGGATCGGGCTGCACGTCGACCGTCATGTCCTCATAGTGGGTG
The DNA here is from genome assembly GCF_020164715.1 of Mesorhizobium sp. ESP7-2. NCBI lineage: Bacteria > Pseudomonadati > Pseudomonadota > Alphaproteobacteria > Hyphomicrobiales > Phyllobacteriaceae > Mesorhizobium > Mesorhizobium sp. ESP7-2. The sequence goes on along the minus strand of NZ_JAIUGQ010000029.1, from coordinate 80,773 downwards.
GCACGCTGGCCCTTCGGGTCGAAATACCGGTACTTCCGGCTGTCTGAGTCGGCAAAGATCGCCGCGCCGGCGGCTCCTGATCCGACTGAACTCGAGGTTGCAGGCATAGTTCTCTCTCCCTTGTTGCAGTTGTGATTGGCTGCGTGGCCGCCCCTCAATGGGCCGGCGTTGCACCTGCCGATGTGGTGAACTTGTCGAAGAAGATCCGCTCCGCTTCAAACCCGTTCATGAACAGGACCGGCTGCAGCGCATCGATCATCGGCGGCGGGCCGCAGGCATGGACATCGCCCTGCCCGTCGACCGCCAGTTGCTTGAGTTTGGCGTCGACACTCTGGTGCACGAAGCCGCGCTCGCCTTGCCATTCGGCGTCGTCGTTCGCGTGCGACAGCACGGGAATGAAGGTGACGTCGGAATGATTGCCGACCAGCTGGGCGATCCTGTCGAGATAAAACAGATCGTTGCGGGTGCGGGCGCCGTAGAAGAAATAGACCGGACGTTTCTCGCCGCTCTTCAGGTGGTCGTTGAGGATTGACCAGATCGGCGACATACCCGAGCCGGCGCCGACCAGGACTAGGGGTCCTTGCCGTTCTTCCCGACGGAAACAGGTTCCATAGGGTCCGACGACGGTGACCTCGGCTCCGACCTTGATGCCTCCGGAATCGAGTTCTCCGGAGAATTTTCCCTCAGGGTATTTTTTGATGATGAAGCAGAGTTTTTCGGTTTGGTCCGGCGTATTTGCCATGGAGAACGAGCGCGTAATCGTCTCCCCTTTTTGCGTGGTAACCGTGATGTCGACATATTGCCCCGCCCAGAACTTTATCGGCGAGCCGAGTTCGATCTCGATGCCGCGAATGTCGTGGGTCAGATGCTCGATCAGAGCAATCCGGCCCTTGAACGTCTTTACGGCGATGGCTTTCGCCAGAATCTCCTCGTCGTAGTTGAGAAGCTCGACTTCCAGATCGGAGTAGGCGATGCAGCGGCACAAAAGGACGTGGCCGCTCTCCTTCTCCATGTCGTTCAGTGCGAAGGTCGAGTATTTCAGCATGTCGGCTTCGCCATCAAGCAACACGCTTTTGCAGGCCGAGCATTGCCCTTCCTTGCAACCGTGCGGCAGGGCGATGCCCTGGCGGAACGCGGCGTTGAGCACCGTCTCGCCATGCTCGACCTCGAAATCGACGCCGACCGGGCTGAGCCTGACCGTGTGGGTTTCCGACATGCGGGCCTCCAGTTGGGATGAGCCGGGGGCGGGACGAACCCGCCCCCCTTTGGCCTGATCAGTTGCAGGGATTGATGGTGAAGCCGGCCCGGTATTCCGCCAGGTGCTTCTCGCGGTCCGCTGGCGACATGCCACGCAGCGCGTTCAGCGGCGATCCGAGCTTGTTGCCGCGCACGTCGTCGAGGGTCCACATTTCCTTGTCGTCGAAGCGCATATGCGGCTGCGGAACCAGCGTCTTGCCGTCCGAACGGACGAAGTTCAGGTCCTTGATCGCATCGGCCAAGTCCCAGCCGTCATAGAGCGTCTCCCACTCGCGCTTGCCGCTGAAGCGGCCCATGGCGGGCGTCGGACGGCCCTGATACTCGTCGGCGAAGGCCACCGTCGCGGTCCACTTGTCGAGTTCGTGGGCGAAGGTGTGCAACTGGCCGTCGATCTCGCCGACCACCATATCCTCGCGGATCAGGCAGGGAACGAGGCAGGACCAGCAGCGGTGCGGATAGACGTAACCGACGTCGCTGTTGAACAGCAGCACCTTCTCGCCCTTGTGGCTGAGCTTGGCGTACCACTTCCAGAAATCGCCGAACTCGGCGTACCAGCCCGGATACTTGTGCTCGAACCACTCGAAGTCCTTGTCGGTCTGGGCTTCGATGCGCCAGAAGTTGACCGGCCAGCCGACCGCGAAGAACTGCCCGACCTTGTGGACGTAGTTCTTCTTGGTGATGCGTTCCCAGGCCGCCTGGACGTCGTCGTGATGGACCTTGATGCCGTATTTCTCGAGCGGCAGCATGTAGGTGCGGTAGTAGTCCTCATAGATCCAGCGGTGCCACATTTCCGCGTAAGACTCCTTGTTCTTGTCGCGGTTGGTGGTACCGTATTCGATGAAGGTGCCGATGGCGGCATCGACGATTGCGTGGTTCTGCCAGAAGGCGTAGCGTAGGTCGCGCTCGAGCAGCAGGTGGTTTTCCGGCTCCTTGAGCGCCGCCATCAGCAGCGAGTGGCCATTGCCGATATGCCGGCTCTCATCCGACTGCACCGACAGGAAAACCGTCGGCAGTGCGTAGTCGCCATTGCGGGCGGCTTCCGAGGGCATGGCGACGAACAGCGTGTTGGTGAAGGCGGTTTCGGCCACCACGGTCAGATACATGCAGGCGGCGGTCATGGTGTCGCCGGTGATAAAGCCTTCGGCGAACTGGCGACCGATGGTGGTGGCGTAGCATTTCCCGAAGGCTTCCTCGGTGATGTCGAAGCCGGCCGGATCGATGTAGTTCTCCATGTACCATTTCTTCAGGTTCATCTGGATCGTCGAGTGACGGAACTCGTCGATCATCTGCATCGTGAAGCCGGTTCTGAGTTCCTCGCCGGGCGCGATGCGGGCGACCATCGCCATCGAGCGCGCGGCGGAGATTTCCGGGAAGGGAATGATGGCCAGGAAGAGTTTCATCCATTCGACCCAGCGCGGTTCCACATTGCGGAACATGTCGCCGCGTAGCGCCGCGTCCAGCGCACCATAGACGCGGTTGTCCTTCTCTTCCTGCATTGGGAAATAGGACCGCAGGACCTGCTTCATCGGGTCGCGCGGCGTCTTGTTGATCTTGTAGTCGGTCGGAAACGTCATCGCTTCCTGGACGTAGGAAGGATTCCAGCCGAGGTCGGCGATCTTCTTGGTTGCTTCGCCCACGGAGATGCCGCGTTGCGAGGTGATCTTGTTGAGCGTCAGAGACGTCATCGTCATAAGCCTCCACCAGGTTTGAGCCGCGGGTCCCTTGACCCCGGCATGAAGCGGCGCTCGGCACCGCCAGTGAGAGTGCGAACGGCACGACAAAGGGTTGCGCATTCAGGCGCGACTCATGGTCCGGCCATTCAAGTGGATCGCGGCAAAGGTTTCGAGGTGTCTGGCAGGGAGCCGCGAGACGCCAACCGCATTTTGCGAGGGCGTGCCGAAGCGGATGTACCCTGTCCCTGCTTCCTCCGGTCCTTCGTTCTTTTGGCACCGCGTCAAGCGCGATGGGCTTCTTATGCAAACAGGTAAAGCAATCGCCGTGCCAGTTCGAAAACTGGGGCCGTGAGCCACGCGGAGCGAAATATCAGCCTATTCCGCTCATAAATGCATAGGCAACTGTAACGATATTTTACACATGTATATTACGACCGTAACATTTATTAATGTTTGCACTGCAATATATTCGGTTAGCTTCCGCAATATAATCAAATTCTTTCGAGATCTATTTATTTTATGATCTTGCTCTACTATCTTGAGCAGGCATTAGACGAGCGCAGCGTCAGAGAAGGATCATGCCGGACGACAAAGACAACCGGGCCCCAGCCCCGCCAATGTCCAACCAGGCCGACGGGGTGACCGGCGATCTGGTCAGGCTGATGCCGCGCGACCTGGTTTTCGTCATGCGTTTCATGGGAGAAAGCCAGTACCGGCTGCAAAGCCATTTCCAGGACTTCATCCGGGCCGAGCTTGCTGCCGGCGGCGTCACCACTGAAACCCATCCGATGATCCATCTGTTCATCGAGAGCCATGCGATCCTGCTGCGCGACTTCGTGTTTTCCGGTGTTTCGCTGACGCGCCAGTTCCGCGTCGACGAGATTGAGCGCCTCACCGGCGACACCACATCGATGATCCGCGTCGATATCTGGGATCAGCTCAAGAGCCACATCGAAACGGCCGAGAAGCAGTTCCAATCGCAGGCTGACACTCTGCCTAAGCTGCTTTCGGCTTTCGAAAGTCCGGCCGGGCCGGCAGCCGGAGAGGAGAAATGACGACGGGTTCAGTGAAGAGGCAAGCCGCCGCGCGCAAGGGGCTGCTTGAGCGCCGGATGGCTCTTGTTGGCAACGTCTCGGCGCTCACCGCCGAGACATTGCGGCTCAATCAGAAACTCGCGGGTCTCGAGATGGATGTGCTGCGCGTGGAACTGGAGATCGGCAGGAACGGCGCCAGCGCGCAACTGGTGCAGGATTTGCATGAGGCGGAAGAGAGCGCCGAGGCGATCATGAACGCACGCTCGGCGTGTGAAGACCGCATCGCCGCTGCTGAAAGCGAGGTCGCGGATGTCGATCGCGAGCTCGCGGCGATAGTGAACGAGGACTGACCGGAGAGACACAGTGAACCAGCAGACGATGCAAAACCTGACCTTGTTCGACCTGCTGGCACGCAGTTGGCGGCGCCCGTCGGCGATCGCCGATCTGTGCTTCAGCGCCGATGGTTCGACCGTTGCTTTCACATCCGTGGACGGAACGCTCGCCCTGGCCGCGATCGCCGACCAGGAACCGCCGGAGTCGCGCATCAGGGTAAGCGGCGATCTCGGCCAGACGACGATCCGCCCGCGCGAGAAGCCGCCGGTGCCGTTGATCGCCTCGGCGGGGTTTGGCGATGGCGATGCCCCCCTCGCCGCCTATCTGGATTCCAGCTTTCTCGTCGGAACGGCGACCGGCAAGGCAGTGCATCTGACGGCTGACGGCGAAGTTGCGGAGACACAGATCAAGATCGAAGGGCCGATAGTCGCGATCGACCATAGTGCCCAGACAGCGATGACGGCGGTCAGCGACGGGCGCGATGTCTTCCTCTCCAGCAACCTCGGCGATGTGACGAAGCTGGAAAGCGGTGCGACATCATCGACGGACACACTGGCCTTCTCCCCCGGCGGACGCCGCCTCGCCTGTGGCTTGGGCAATGGGCTGTCGATCTGGGCAGTCGAAGGGCCTGCCAGCCTGATACGAGACTTTGCCTTTCCGGCGCGCCCGACATCGATCCTTTGGAGCGGCGATGGCACATGGTTGGCCAGTGGGCTCGAAACCGGCGGCTTTGCCCTGATCAACATCGCCGATGGTCTTAACGGCGTCATCGCGGGATTCCCCTCGCCGGTCCGAACCGTGTGCTGGAGCCAGCCGGCGAACGCGCTGCTTGCCTCCGGTGCGTTCCGGATCGCCGGTTGGTCGATGACCGCGCCGCCGCTTGACGGCGAAAGCGCCGGAGCACTGGAGACCGGTCGCGCGGGTCTCGTGCTAGTCGAAACGGTGGCGGCGCATCCGGAAAAGAAACTCGTCGCGGCGGGCTACGCCAACGGCCGGATCACCGTCGCCCAGATCGGCGGGCGCGACGAGCTTCTCGTCCGGCCCTTGGGCAGTGGGGTAACCGCGCTTGCCTGGTCCGGCGACGGACGGCATCTGGCTGCGGGCATGGTCGACGGCACTGCGGCGATCATCACCTTTCCGGCGCAGATGTTCAAATAGCGGGGCAGTCCGCGCGAAACAGGAGGATAGAATGCAGATTGAAATCACCACAGAGGAAGAGAGCAAGGACGCCTTCTTCGAACAGCTCGCCAAATTGTCGGAAGAGATGGTCGCCAAGCACGGCAAGGATTTCAGCATGGGCGCGCTGGTGCTCGCCGCGCGCTGGATCGCCGAAAACCGGATTGGTCAACTGAAGACGAACTAGATCGACGAGACTGTTCCATTCCTCGGTGGCGAGGTAGGTGCGCACGGTCGGTGTCCAGTCTGTGCCGTCATGTCGAGCGCGACCGCCGTTGCCAGCTGGTCCGCCGTTTGGTGGGCGCGCGGCCTGCGCTCCCAAGGTTGCTTCATTTAACGCGCAATCCCGCTTCGCGCTTTTTTGATGTCTAATGCGTCTTCGGGATTGTTCAGGCGGGGTGCTGGAGCTGACTGAGACCGCCATCGACGACGAGGCAAGCTGCATTCATGAACGGGCATTCGTCGGAAATCATGAAGATCGCGGCAAGAGCGATCTCGCGCGGCGAGGCGATGCGGCCACTCGGATGCAACGCCATCGTCTTGGCGCGGGCGGCAACGGGGTCGGGGAACGAGTTCCAGTAATCGACGACCTTCTGCGTCTCGACATAGCCGGGCGCAAGCGCGTTAACCCGCACGCCCTGGCCTGCGTATTCGAGCGCCAAGGCCTTGGTCAGGCCGAGCAGTGCGTGCTTGGCGACTGGATAGGGGAAGGTGTGCGGGATGATGGTGAAGCTATGCGTCGAGGCTATGTTGAGGATAGCCCCGCCGCCACTTGCTATCATGCCCGGCAAGACAGCCTTGCCGCAGTTCCATGCGCCCTTCACGTTGACGTCGAAATTGCGGTTCCACTCGGCCTCAGTCGCATCGAGCGGTGTCGAGAACACGTTCATCCCCGCATTGTTGATCAGAGCGTTGATTGGGCCGATCTCAACGGCTGCATGGCGAACGGCAGCTGCAATCGCCGCCCCATCGCTGATATCGGCTGCGATATGCCCGACACGCCCTTGCGGTCCGGCCAGGCCGGCGACAGTCTTGTCCAGCAACGCACCGTCCTGGTCGACGAGGAACAGCTTTGCCCCTTCGGCAAGGCAGGCCTCGGCAATAGCCAGCCCGATGCCTTGGGCGGCGCCTGTGAGGAAGATGCGTTTGCCGGAAAGGCGTTCAGCCATTGTCGTCACTCCAATCGAAGACGGTCATTGTGAATCCGGCGCTCAGCGTTTCGCCGGGCGCCAGCAACTTGAGCCCCATCGTGTCAGCATCGACATGCCTCAGTGCATTCGGCGTGTGGCTCATCGGCTCGAAACAGAAGTAGCTCTTGTCCTGGTCTGGCGCGTAGAGCATGTAGCGGTCGAGCGCACTGTCCGCCTTGATGTGCACCCCGAGCCGCCGCTTCGGCCAGACGATGCGCGCGACGCCATTCCAGCTTTCGCAGCAATTGTTCAGCCAGCTGTCTGGCAATGGGCGCGTCGTGGAGAAGTCGACATCTTCAGCAATGGCGCCCCTGGAGGCCGGAAGATGCCCATCGCCCTCCGTCCACCACGCCTGGGCCTGGGCAAGCAGGGTCGTCAAAGGCGTGCGCGGAAAGAAGGGATGAAAGCCGAGGCCGAACGGCAGGGTGACGCCGCCGGTGTTCGTGACGGACATCAGTAATTCCAGTCGGGCACCCAAGAGCCTGAACGACTGTCGCACATGATAGGCATACGGCGAGACCGCGCTCTGCTGTTTGTCGAAGGCCAGTTCAACGTGATCGGCCCGGCATTCCTCCACTGCCCAGGCGCCAAGCCAGCCATCGCCATGGATATACAGCGGATCATCGGCATTGCGCGCGAACGCAAACGTTCGACCGCCGAAGGAGAACGCATTGTTCTCGACGCGATTGCCGAGCGGCACCGGCGGAAAGCACGCGCCATCGGCCACATCGAACTTGGCGTTGCCCTTGTAGCGGCGAAGGAACGGCATGCCTTCTACCGGATGACCCTCAACGATCGCACCCCCAAGTGGGCTGATCCAGACGTTCAGCCGATCGCTCTCTATGAGAATTCGGGACGACACACCCGCTCAGCGCCGCCCCAGTGCCGACGAACGCAGATTGTCGAGCAGCACGGCCAGCAGCAGGATCACGCCACGCACGATGTATTGGTAGAAGGCCGGAATGTTGAGCAGGTTCATGGCGTTTTCCGCGATGCCCATGATCAGCACGCCGACGATGACGCCCGACATGGTGGCGCGTCCGCCGGCAAGCGAGACGCCGCCGAGCACGCAGGCCGAGATGACCGAAAGCTCGAGCCCGACCGCCGCGTTGGGCTGACCCGAGGTGATGCGCGATGCGAGCAGGATGCCGGCGACGCCGCAGACGACACCTTGCAGCGCGAAGATCCAGATGCGTGTCCTGTCGACATTGACGCCGGCCAGACGTGACGCCTCGGGGTTGCCGCCGATGGCGAGCGTGTTCTTGCCGAAGACCGTGCGGTTCAGCACGAAGCCGAATATGCCGAAGAGGACGGCCAATACCCAGATCGGCGTCGGAATGCCCAAAAATTTAGACAGCGAGAGCTGGTAGAAATCCGGGCTGTTGATGCCGACAGCGCGGCCATCGGACGCGATCAGCGCAAGGCCGCGCACGATCTGCATGGTCGCCAACGTCGTGATCAGCGCGTTGATGCGAAATTTGGCGATGACGACGCCGTTGACGAAACCGACGAAGGCGCCGCAGGCAATTGCCGCCAGAAGGCCGAGCAGGATCAAACCTGACGCGTTCGACGCCATCACCGCGACCATGCCGGCAAAGGCGACGATCGAACCGACCGACAGGTCGAAGTCGCGCGCCGCGAGGCAGAACATCATGGTGCAGGCGACGATGCCGACAGTGACCACCGACTGCAGCAGGCCGAGCATGTTGCGATCGGTGAGGAAGTTGGGCACCAGAGCCGACACCAGCGCGAAGGCAACGACGAAGATGACGACGAGCCCCTGTTCGCCGAGCAGGATCTTCTTCAAGGGTTGGGTCATGCCAGAGTCCTCAGGATGCGATCGCGTCGGGAGTTTTCTTGTCGGGAAGAGCGGCGGCCAGGATCGCCCTTTCGGCGAACTGGTCGCGGGTGAGTTCGGCACTGACACGCCCGCCGCACATCACCAGGACGCGGTCGCAGATGCCCATCACCTCCGGCAGTTCGGACGAGACGACGACGATCGCCATGCCGTCCTCGGCAAGCTGGTAGAGCAGTTCGTAGATTTCCGATTTCGCGCCGACATCGACGCCGCGCGTCGGCTCGTCGACGATGAGAACCCGTACGCCCTGCTCCGACAGCCAGCGGCCAAGGATGACCTTCTGCTGGTTGCCGCCGGAGAGGTTGATAATGTCCTGCCTGCGCGAGGGCGTGCGCACCTTGAGCTTCTTGATGAAGGTTTCGGCGGTCGCGATTTCGCTGGCGCGGTTCAAGATGCCGAAGCGCGTGTGATGGCGCCGCGACGAGATGTTGATGTTCTCCTCGATCGAGCGGCCCTGGATGATGCCGTCATGCTTGCGGTCTTCCGAACACAGCACGATGCCGGCGCGGATCGCGCCATGCGGGTCGGCGGCGTGGACCGCCTTGCCGTCGACGGTGATGGCGCCGCCCGAGCGCGGATCGGCGCCGAAGACCAGCCGCATCAGTTCCGAGCGGCCGGCACCGATCAGGCCGAAGAAGCCGACGATCTCGCCGGCGCGGGCCTCGAAACTGGCCGGCGTCCTGAGCTTTGCCCCTGACAGAGCGTCGACCTTCAGCCTGATATCGCCGGCCTTGCGCGGACGAAAACCCCAGATGTCAGAGATTTCACGGCCGACCATTTCGGCGACGACTTGGTCGCGGGTGACGTCCTTGACCGAAGCATGGTGCGCCGCGAGCTTGCCGTCGCGCAGCACGGTCAGGCTGTCGCAGAGCCGGAACACCTCGTCGAGCCGGTGCGACACATAGATGATGACCTTGCCCTCCCCGCGCAGGCGATCGATCAAGGCAAACAGGATTTCGCTCTCGCGTGACGACAAGGAAGAGGTCGGCTCGTCCAGCGCGATGACGCGCGCATCGAGCATGATCGCCTTGGCGATCTCGACCATCTGGCGCTCGCCGATGGACAGCGTCTTGACCTTGCGGCGCATGTCGATGTCGATGCCGGCCGATTTCAGCTTGGCGCCGACGTCTTCCAGCATCTTGGTGCGCGCGATGATGCCGGCGCTGGCGGGAAAGCGGCCGAGGCTGAGATTTTCGGCAACAGTGAGCTCGGGAACGAGCTGCAATTCCTGGTGAATGACGATGACGCCATTGTCGAAGGCATCCCGGGTCGAGGCATAGGCCTGGACCTTGCCATCGATGCGGATTTCGCCCGCGTCGGCATGCTGGTCACCGGAAAGGATCTTGATCAGGGTGGATTTACCGGCGCCGTTCTCGCCCATCAGGCCGTGCACGGCGCCCTTGTCAACGCTGAACGAGACGTCCGACAACGCCTTGACGCCTGGATAGGTCTTGGTGATGTGCGAGAAATCGAGAAAGGACACGGGCAGCGATCCTTCTTGCCATTGAGAAACAGGCGGCGGGATGAGCCGCCGCCTGTTTGTACAGGGAGGATTATTCGATGCCGAGGCCCTGGCGGACCTTCTGATAGTCGTCACGCTTGGCCAGCGCACCGGAGGTCAGGATCAGCTTCTCCGGTTCCTTGTTGTTGGCAACCCAGTCATACATGTTGAGCGCCGTCTCGTAGCCATGGCGCTTCGGCGAGATGATCACGGTGCCGACAAAGCCGGTAGCAGCCGGCTTCTTGAACTCGTTGATCGCCGAATCCGCGCCGCCAATGCCGACGCCGATCATGCCGTCCGCCGGAATGCCGACGCTTTCGGCGGCACGCACCGCACCCAGTACGGCTTCGTCATTGAGGCCGAAGGAAACCCATTTCTTGATGTCAGCATGGGCGTTGAGCACGACTGTCGCGGCATTGAGTGCGGCTTCCGTGTCGGTCTTGGCCTGCGGCGCGTCGAAGATGTTCTCGGTCTTGAAGCCATTCGCCTTCAGCACCGAGATGGCGCCTTCGACACGGTCGACGGCCGTGGGCAGCTGGTCATAGGAGACGCGAATGGCGCCGACCTCGTCGGCCTTCCAGCCGCGTGCCTTCATCTCGTCGACGATGGCCTTGCCGACGGCCTCGCCGATCTTGGTTGCCGAGATGCCCATATGCGGCACGTCTTCCAGCGCCTTGCCGTCGGCACCAACCAGACGGTCGTCGACGGTCATCAGCTTGAGATTGTTGGCGGTGGCCTTGGCGACGATGCCAGGCCCGAGCTTCACGTCCGGCGTGCAGACAATGAAGCCCTGGGCGCCCTGAGCGCCGAGATTGTCGATCGCCGACATCAGCTTCTCACCGTCCTCGGCGCCGATTTTGACAAGGGTGAACCCCTTTTCCTTGGCGGCCTGGTCGGCGAACTTCCATTCATCCTGGAACCATGGCTCCTCGGGCTGTTTGACGATGAAACCGATCTTGGTGTCCTGAGCATATGCAGCGATGGTCGTGACGGACAGCATGGCAAGCGCGCCCGCGACGAGCGCGGTCTTTAAAAGTCGCATGATTACCTCCCAGCGATAGGCCGGGCCTCAGCCCGGGTATCGGATTCTCTAGTCGCTTTTATCATACTCGTCAATTGATCTGGTATGATAATTAATATACATGCTATGATCAACGATCGCTGGCGCAAGTCGTTTGCATCCGCTAATGCCGGGCCGGTTGTGCGAACATGGCAGGTTCGCCGCCTTGGAGGAGGGCTGAGGTGACCGAAATTTTAAACAAGGCCCCGGGGAACGCCACCGCTCGCCGCCCGCGCGTCATGCCGGATGTGACGAAGGCGATCGCCTCGGACATCTTTTCCGGACGCTATCCGGCCGGATCCTCATTGCCGACCGAAAACGAACTTGGCGTCGAATATGGCGTCAGCCGCACCGTCATCCGCGAGGCCCTGAAGGTGCTTGCCGCCAAGGGGCTGGTGCTGTCACGGCCGCGCGTCGGCACCGTCGTCTGCGACGAGGACGACTGGAACATCATCGATCCGCAGGTGCTGGCCTGGCATGCGCCGCATGCGCTGGACGACAAGCTCTTCGACGCCATCCTGGAGACACGCAGGGCCATCGAACCTCTGGTCGCCGAGCTGGCCGCGACGCGCGCGACATTGCAGGAGATCGCCGATCTCGAGGCGGCGTGGCAAGGTATGGCAAGCGCAGGCGAGGATCTCGCAGCGTTCTCGCGCTCCGATATTGTCTTCCATCAGATCGTCTATGCCGCCAGCCACAACCCGATCTTTCGCCAGATTGGCAATCTGATCGACACAGGGCTGAAATTCTCACTGGAGGCAACGGCGACGATTTCGCTCGAGCGGCGCACCGAAGCGGTGTCGGCGCATCAAGAGGTGGTAGAAGCGCTGCGCATGCGCGACGCCAAGGCGGCGCGGGATGCAGCCAACCGGATCCTCGACCTTGCGGCGCGCGATCTCGCCAGCGCCAAGAAACTCAAGAGCAACTGAGACAAGTCCCGCCCGCATGAAAATCGCCTCGCTCACCACCTACATCGTTCCGCCACGCTGGCTGTTTCTGAAGATCGAGACCGATGCAGGCGTTACCGGCTGGGGAGAGCCGGTGGTCGAAGGCAGGGCGCTGACCGTCGAGGCGGCGGTCAAGGAGCTTGGTGATTATCTCATCGGCAAAGACCCGCGCCTGATCGAGGATCACTGGACGGTGATGCATCGCGGCGGCTTCTACCGCGGCGGGCCGATCCTGATGAGCGCCATTGCCGGCATCGACCAGGCGCTGTGGGACATCAAGGGCAAGGCGCTCGGCGTGCCCGTGCATGAACTGCTCGGCGGCAAGTTGCGTGACACCGTCAAGGTTTATTCCTGGATCGGCGGCGACCGGCCGGCCGAGGTTGCCGCCGGCGCCAGGGAAATGGTGGCGCGCGGCTTCCTGGCACTCAAAATGAACGGCACCGAGGAACTGCAGATCGTCGACAGCCACGACAAGATCGACGCGGCAGTGGAGCGCGTCGCCATGGTTCGTGAAGCCGTCGGATCCGGCATTGGCATTGCCGTCGATTTCCACGGCCGCGTGCACCGGCCGATGGCGCGCATCCTGGTCAAGGAGCTTGAGCCCTACAGGCTGATGTTCATCGAGGAGCCGGTGCTCAGCGAAAGCCGCGAGGCGCTGAAGGAGATCGCCGCCCTTGGCTCGACGCCGATCGCGCTCGGCGAGCGCCTCTACAGCCGCTGGGACTTCAAGTCCGTGTTCGAGGAAGCCATAGTCGACATCATCCAGCCCGACTTGTCGCATGCCGGCGGCATCACCGAATGCCGCAAGATCGCGGCCATGGCGGAGGCCTATGACGTGGCGGTGGCACCGCACTGCCCGCTCGGTCCGATCGCGCTGGCCGCATGCCTGCAACTTGATGCGGTCAGCTACAACTGCTTCATCCAGGAGCAAAGCCTCGGTATCCACTACAACGCCGCCAATGACCTGCTCGACTACGCCGCCAACAAGGATGTCTTCCGCTACGAGGATGGCTATGTCGCCATTCCCAATGGCCCGGGCCTCGGTGTCGAGATCGACGAGGACTACGTCAAGGAGCGCGCCAAGGAAGGACATCGCTGGCGTAACCCGATCTGGCGCCACAGGGACGGCTCCTTCGCCGAGTGGTGACTTGGCTGAGCGGCAGCCTTCACAGAAATTCCTCCTTCAAATACGAGCTTACCAAAACTGCCCGACCGGGAGGTCAAGATCGACCGTCGAGTGGGTGATCTCCAACTCGGCCGTAATGGCCTTTGACGAAAAAAGACGCATCAACACGACTTTCCCCAGCGTGTCGCTGCGCAAGGCATCCCTTGCCCGGCTGCCGATCAGAACTGCATCCGGCATGATCAGCCATGCGCCCGCCCGGGCGTAAAAACCGGCGAGCGGCGGATCACAGGTAAAGACACCGAAATCGATCCCGCTCTGTTCCATCCAGTGCGTCGCCGCAGCAACGGTGTTGGACCCGAAACCGCGACCCTCATATGCGGGATCGGTGGCGACGTAGCTTAGTCCGGCGACGTCGAAAGTCGCGCCGTTGAACTGGATGGTCTTGCGAACCACCGCGGCATAACTCACCACGTCACCGTTCACGACTACCAGGAATGAGCGCGCATCAAGCGCTGGGTCATGGGGAGTACCGGAATAGTCGCCTCCGGCTCCAGGCATACGTCCGGTTCATGCAGCGATACGCGTACTTGTACGTCACGCATCTAAATTGCACTTCGGCACCCCGATGCATCGGTCCCCAGACGGGGTGGGCTCCAAGCCGTCATCAGGTTTTGTCCTGAAACCCCTTGCGACACAGAAACCGGCAAGGTTTCAAACTACATTACAGCCGGCGGGCGCATTGGCTATGCCTTCGATCGTGTCTTGATCTATGCAAAGGCCGGGTATGCCGGCGGCAAGGTCAAGTTCACGGCCCGGGACACGACGCCTTGGTCACATACGAGAAGAACGACTGGCAACGCGGCTATGCCCTCGGCGCCGGGATCGACTATGCCGCCCTTCGCTTTTCGGGCCGGGTGGCGCGGCTCTTTGCAAGCACTAATTGCGGCCTCACGATCGATGTGATTTCCCACGCCGCCAGCAGCCATCAGGATGACTACCAAGCGGTACAAGCAGCAATGGCGGCGCAAGGTGCGCTGGCGGTGGGTCGGCTCAATCGAGTCGGGGGGCGCCGTCGATTGCCGGCATTCGAGTGGCGCGGGCCATCTTCAATCGCCGCGAACGCCAGGACAGCATCGTCGGCAGGACCGCCACCGCTGTCGCCATGACCCACAATACGATGCAGATGGTGCTGGAGAAGAGGATCGACAGCTCGCCGCCGCTGATCGCAAGCGCGTTGCGCAGATTGATTTCCATGACATGGCCGAGCACGAAGCCGAGGATGATCGGTGCCATGTCGAAGCCCGCCTTACGCAGCAGCCAGCCGACCATGCCGATGCCGAGCATCAGGAAGATCGCGAAGACGGAGGCGTGGGTCGAATAGACGCCGACGATCGACAGGACCAGAATGCCGGGAACCAGAAGCCAGTTCGGAACGGTCAGCACGCGGGCGAAGATATTGACCAGAGGAAGATTGAGCAGCAGCAGTAGAAAGTTGCCTATGAACAGCGAAGCGACCAGGCCACCGACGATCTCCGGCCGCTCTGTAAGCAGCATCGGCCCCGGCTGGATGTTATAGAGCATCAAGGCCCCAAGCATGACGGCAGTGGTGCCGGAGCCTGGAATCCCGAGGGTCAGCATCGGCACGAAGGCGCCGCAGGCGGTGGCGTTGTTGGCCGCTTCCGGCGCCGCCAACCCACGCACGTCACCCTTGCCGAAGGTGTCCTCTGTGTCCGACAGGCGCTTCTCGGTGGTGTAGGCGATGGCGCTGGAAACGGAAGCGCCGGTGCCGGGCAGCACGCCGACGACGAAGCCGATGACCGAGCTGCGCAGCATGGTGCCCGTGCATCTCGCGACATCGGCAGCGCGCACCGTCATGCGTCCGAGTTCGCGGATCACGGTGAAGCCGCGGCCCTGGTGCTCGAGGATGACCAGCGCTTCCGAGATCGAAAACAGGCCGATCACCAGCACCACGAATTCGATGCCGTCGCCGAGTTCGGGTTGATTGAAGGTGAAGCGGTAGGCGCCCGACGTGGCGTCGAGGCCGACGGTGGCGAGCATCAGGCCGAGCGTGCAGCCGATCAGCGTCTTGACCGGCTGGCTGCCGACCATCGAGCCGAGGGTGGCAAAAGCAAAGACCATCAGCACGAAATATTCGGCCGGGCCGAAGCCGATCGCCAGGCGGGCGAGAACCGGCGCGAACAGCGCAAGGCCGATGGAGCCGAAAATGCCGCCGACGAAGGACGAGATGCCGGACAGCGTCAAAGCCTCGCCGGCCCGTCCCTGCCGCGCCATCGGATAGCCGTCGAGCGCCGTCATCACGGCGCCGGCATCGCCTGGCACATTGAGCAGGATCGACGAAATGCGACCGCCATATTCGGCGCCGCAATAGATGGCCGACAAAAGGATCATCGTGCTTTCGGCGGGAAGGCCCATCGTGTAGGCGATCGGCAGCAACAGGGCGATGCCGTTGATAGGGCCGATGGCGGGAAGCGCACCGACCAGTGTGCCGATGAAACAGCCGATCAGGCCGACGAGAAGGTTCTGACCGGTCAGGGCGACGGCAAACCCATGCCAGAGATAATCGAGATTCATGATGTTTGCCTTTCCCGCAAGGAGCGGCCGATCCGCGATCAGCCGAACAGTGTGCCCGTGGGCAGATAGACTTGCAGCAGGTAGGAGAAGATGAACCACCACAGCGCCGCATGGCCGGCCGCGCCGGCCGCCGCGTAACCGAGCGGCGCGCCGAAGATCAGGCCCGTGCCGAAAGTCAGCAGGAAGACGGAGATCGCGAACCCCGCCGTCTCGAAGACCGCGACACAGACGACCAGCAACAGAGGGATGGCGAGCACCCGCCACAAAAGCCGTCCGGATGGAAACGCCTCGGCGGTGCCGGGCGAGCGCACATAGAACACGCACAGCAGTCCGAGAATGAGGGCCAGGGCCACCGGCACCACGCGAGGCCCGAGCGGGTCGGACGAGAAGGCGTATTCGATGCTGGCGCCGCCGACGCCATAGGCAACGGCCAGGCCGAACAGACACAATGCCGAAATTCGGCCGATCACAAGAGCAGTTCTGGCATTGTCGGACATTGCGGGCCTCCGTCAGTCCGTTTGAAACTCATTCGTCCAGAAGTCGGCAGCGGACCTTCCAATCCGGGGAGGGTCCGCTGCCTTTTGAGGGAATTACATCCCAGCTTCCTTGGCGAGTTGCTTGAAGCGCACGACGTCGGCCTTGACGCGCTCCTCGAACGGCTTGCCTACCATGGTGAATTCGAACAGGCCGCGCTCCTCACGCTCCTTGGCGAATTCAGGGGTCTTGCTGGCAGCCTCGAAGGCTTTCACCCACCAGTCGAAATCGGCGTCGGAGACATCCTTGCCGACGTAGTAACCGCGCCAGATCGGCCAATCGATGTCAAAGCCCTGTTCATGCGCGGTTGGAACGTCGGCCAATGCGCCCGTCAGCCGCTGCGGTGCCATGACGGCAAGGATGCGGATCTTGCCGGCGACATGATGCTTGACCATTTCGGCGGCATCGCCCGATCCAACCTGGACGTGCCCGCCTTCGAGCGCCGTCAGCACGGCGCCACCGCCTTCGAGGGCCGCGTAGTGCATCTGCTTGGGCTCCTGGCCCGCGGCCTTGGCGAGAAGCGAGGCCTTCATCCAGTCCTGCGAACCGACGGCGCCACCGCCGGCGATGGCAAAGGAAGACGGATCGGCCTTGTAGGCGTCGACGAGATCCTTGAGCGTCTTGTAGGGCGAGTCGGCATTCACGACGAGAACCCCGTAATCCGCGCCAAGCGCGCCGAGCCACCGTACGGCGTTCTCGTCATACTGGCCGAATTTGCCCTGGGCGATCAGCAGCGCCGAGCCCGACGAAGCGGCGGTGATGAGATTGCCGTCCTTGGCGCGCTTGGCAATGACATGGTTGTAGGCAACCGCGCCTACCCCGCCTTCCATGTAGGTCACGGCCATCGGCTGTGAAATCTGCTTGGTGGTGAGTAGCGCGTTGGCGGCGAGCCGGCAGGTGAGATCGAAGCCGCCGCCGGGTTTGGCGCCGGCGAGGCATTCCGGCTTTGCCGGTTGGGCCAGCGCCATGCCGCCCGCGGCCACCGCCACAAGGGCGGCACCGGCCACCATTTTAGTCAGAAATCGGATCATCGTTTTCTCCTCATGGACCTGGAATACCGGGACCGGAAAACCGTCCCGCCAGCGGCGGGCGAGTGCACGAAGCCTCTGGTCGCCGCGGCACCGGCCGCGTTCGATCAAACGTCTCGTCTGTTTTCGGGGCTCTCCTCCCCCGCGCATGTCCGCACACTCCTCGTGCCGCGGACAGACGCAGGTCTGATACACCTCAAAACTGTCACCATGCTGTCATGCCCGCCGGTAGCGGCTTTGGCGCTTGAATGTCGCCGGGTTCAGTGCAAGACGTTGCTGATGCGTATTCTGCTGGTCGAAGACACCCACGATGTCGGCGAGGCCATCGTCCGTCGCTTCGAAGCGGTCGGACACACCGTCGATTGGGAAACACACGGCGATGCAGCGTCGGAGATTCTCGACTTCACTGAATTCGACCTAGTCATTCTCGACGTCATGCTGCCGGGTCTCGACGGCTTCGAGATCCTGCGACGGCTCAGGCAAGGCAGCAATGCCGTACCGGTGCTGATGCTGACCGCGCGCTCGGAAGTCGACGACCGCGTCAGCGCACTGGATCTCGGTGCCGACGACTATCTGATCAAACCGTTCGATTTTCGCGAGCTCGAAGCGCGCGCAAGGGTGCTGATGCGCCGGCGTAGCGGCGAGGCGACGAACATGATCGTCTGCGGCGATATCGTGCTCGACCGGGCCAACCGCAGCGTGCGTGTCGGCAAGCGCGAGGTGCAGTTGAAGCGGCGCGAAATCAGCCTTCTCGAAATCCTGGCGGCCAAACCCGGCCGGGTTTTCGGCAAGGACGAATTGCTGGACCAACTGTTCGGGTTCGACGAAGCCGCCGGCGCCAACGCGATCGAGCTCTACATCGGCCGCCTGCGAAAAAAGCTGGAAGGCGCCAAGGCGCACATCGTCACCGTGCGGCACATCGGCTACAAGCTTGTCTCCGATGCAGAGCATTGAGCGCTCCCTCTTCTCGCGGCTGGTGCTGCGCGTCGCGCTGGTGCTGGCGCTGGGTGCGGCCATTCTGGTCACCGCCGCCTGGTACTATGCGCGTGCCGCCGCCGACGACGCCTATGATCGCCTTCTGCAAGGCGCGGCGTTCCAGATGACCGAGAGCCTGACGGTCGAGGAGGGAACGCTTACCTTCGATCTGCCGCCATCCGCCTTCGAACTGCTCGGCCTCGCCGGGCGGGATCGCATCTTCTATCGGGTGATGGCGCCGTCGGGCCGGACGCTGACCGGCTATGACGATCTTCCGCCCGGGATCGACCTTGGCAAGGTACGGTCAAGCCCGGTGTTCCATTCGGCCGTCTATCGCGGCGTGCCGGTTCGGGTGGCGGTCACCGGCCGCGCACTGTCCGATCCGGCGGTGTCCGGATGGGCTCACATCATCATCGCCCAGACCACCGAAGCGCGGGCGGAGCTGGCGTCGCAACTGACGCTGCGGGCCAGCGTCCTGGTCGCCGTCATGAGCGTCCTGGCGCTTGCCGGCTCGGCCCTGGCGGTACGCTATTCGCTGCGTCCGGTCGCCGATCTGGGCGAGGCGCTGCGTACGCGCGATCCCCAAGACCTGACGCCGCTTGCGGTGACGGTGCCGCGCGAACTATCGCCCTTCGTCGCCTCCATCAACCATTTCATGAACCGGCTCGACGACCGGATGAAGCTGCTGCAGCGCTTCGTCGCCGACAGTGCCCATCAGCTCCGCACACCGCTTACCGCGCTGTCGGCACAGGTGAGCCTGATCAATGACGAACGCCTGTCCGAAGGCGACCGCCGCCATCTGACAAGGGTGCGCGACCGCACGGCGGAGCTGTCGCGCTTCACCAATCAGCTGCTCAGCCACGCGATGGTCATACACCGGTTCGATTCGGCGCAACTGGCGCCGGTCGATCTGACCGAAGCGGCGCGCAAGGCCTTTCGTGCCGCCGTTCCGATCACCATAGATCCGGACATCGTCGTTTCCTTCGAGGCCCCGGACGAGGAGGTGACCGTTCTCGGCGATGCGCTCAGCCTGCGCGAGGCGATCGTCAACGTCATCGACAATGCCTTGCGCCATGGGACCATCTCCCGGCTCGAAGTGCGCGTCGCCACCGGCAATGGGCTGGCGATGGTCGCCGTTGAGGATGACGGGCCAGGTCTGTCGGCGGCGGACTTCGACCATCTGACCAGGCGGTTTACCTCCACCAAAAGTGGCGAGGGCAGCGCGGGACTTGGCTTCGCCATCGCTTCCGAGGTCGCGGCCGTTCTCGGCGGCGCGCTTCGGTTTCGCGAGAAGACCGGTGCACACGGTTTCACCGTGGTGCTGGAATTGCCGCTTCACGCGCAGGAGAGGTCATGAGAGCGACCCTGGCCACGCTGTGCGCCCTGGCCCTGCTGCTGTTTGCCGGCGTCGCCAGCGCCGTCGAAGGCGACCGGGTGTTCTTCAAGTCGAAACAGGCGCAGTCGGCCGTGCTGACTATCCATGCAGCGACCGATCTCGACGCGATGCGGCCGCTCGTCCTCGACTTCCAGCAAATCGCGCCCGGCGTGTCGGTGGAGTTCTCCGACTACGTCACCAACGACCTGTTCCGCGAGGCGGAGCAGGCGTGCCGCCAGGGCAGCGGGCCGGGCGACATCCTTTTGTCGTCGTCGGTGGATCAACTGGTGAAACTGGCTAATGACGGCTGCGCCCTGCAGCATGTCTCGCCCGAAGCGCGATCGGCGCCGGCCTGGGCCGACTGGCGCGAGGAGGTGTACGGCTTCACCTTCGAGCCGGCCGTCATCGTCTACGATTCCACGAAAGTACCGCCCGGGGACGTCCCGCATACACATGACGAGCTCGCCGATCTTCTGCGCCGCAAGCCCGAGGTCTACCGCGGGCGCATCGGCACCTACGATGTCGCCGCCTCCGGCATCGGCTATCTGCTGGCCTTCAACGACGCGCGCCAGGCGCCGACGATCTACGGGCGGCTGCTGGAAAGCTTCAGCCGGGCGGAAGCGGTCAAACGTTGCTGCAACGCCGAGGTTCTCGGCGAAGTCGCCAGCGGCGACATTCGTATCGCCTACAACATTCTGGGGTCCTACGCCTATGCCGCATACCGCAAGAACCCCAACCTGAGGATCGTCGTGCCGCGCGACTACGCGCTGATCCTGTCCAGGGGCGTGATGATCCCAACGACCACCGGCAACCGCGATCTCGCGGCGCGGTTTCTCGACTATCTGCTGTCCGAGCGCGGCCAGCGCGTCGCCCGCGAGCAGGCGTTTTTCTTCTCGGAGAAATCGCCCTTGCCCGACGGTGTCGACGGGCCGGCGGCACTGATGGAATCGGGCATAGGACGGCCCATCCGCATCGGCCCCGCCTTGCTTGCCGCTCAGGACAGGATTCTGCGTGAGCGCTTCATCGCCGACTGGGCGAGCTTGATCGCCAAGCCGTCACCCTGACTTCTATGCCAGTCGCGCGGCTCAGGTACACCGACTATTCAAGGTCATCCGAACCTGTCGCATCGGCGCCGGATAATGACGCTTTCGCCGCAGCAACTGCCGATACCAATTCAACGGCGATGAAAAACCTTGCGTTGACCGCAGCTTCTGTCTCAAGCGCGCCGCCTCGTGCAAGCGCTGCGGCTTCAGCCAGATGAGCACCGGCGACGACGCTGGCCAAGGCACGCTGGAATGGCACGGCGACCGCGAGTGCCAACGAGCCGCCGGGCGCATCGCAGAGCATTTTCGCCAAATCCACCGTGTCAGCTACAGCTTCCATGGCCGGCAAACAGCTTTCGAAGGCGGACAATGTCCTGCGACAAGATTCCAAAATCTGAGACAGCGTCTCTCCGCCCCCAACGAGCAATTTGCGCGTGACGAGGTCGATTGCCTGGATGCCATTCGTGCCTTCGTAGATCGGAAGAATGCGCGCATCGCGGTAGTACTGCGCGACACCGGTCTCCTCGACGTAGCCCATGCCGCCGTGGACCTGGATTGCGGTCGAGGTCACTTCCACCGCGATATCCGTCGAGTACGCCTTGGCCAAAGGCGTCAGTATTGAAGCTCGCGCGTAGGCATGTCGCCTTTCGTTTTCTGTCGGCGCGTTCACGCTTGAATCGAGCGCGGAAGCCGTCGCCATGCACAGCATGCGCGCCGCGGCCGTCCGGGTTCGCATCTCGAGCAGCATTCGCCTAACATCGGGATGGCGGATGATGGGGCTTGTAGTTCCATCTCTACCCGGGGCGCTGCCCTGGAGACGTTCCCTTGCATAGGCGAAGGCCGCCTGCGTCGCCCGCTCCGCGAGCGCAACACCCTGGGTCCCGACCAGGAGCCGCGCATTGTTCATCATCGTGAACATGCAATTGAGACCGCGATTCTCCTCGCCGATGAGCCAGCCCCTTGCGCCTCCGTTGTCGCCATAAGCCATGGCGCAGGTGGGCGAGCCGTGAATGCCGAGTTTGTGCTCAAGCGAAAGACACCGCAGATCGTTGTGTGAGCCGTCAGGAAGGATCTTCGGAACCAGGAACAGGGAAATGCCGCGCGTGCCCGCGGGCGCATCCTCCAACCGCGCAAGAACCAGATGTACGATATTCGGCGAGCAATCATGCTCGCCATAGGTGATGAAGATCTTGTTGCCGGTAATGCGGTAGCTGCCGTCGCCCGTCCGTTTGGCTTTGCAACGAAGATTTGAAAGATCGGAACCGGCCTGTGGCTCCGTCAGGTTCATGGTCCCGGTCCATCCACCGGACACAAGCTTGGGCAGGTAGCGGTCCTTGAGTTCCTGAGAGGCGTGTTCGGAGATGGCTTCGATGGCGCCAGCAGTCAAAAGCGGGCAGAGGGCGAAAGCCATGGAGGACGAATTCCAGAACTCGGTGCAGGCCACGGCCAGCGAGATTGGAAGCCCCTGGCCGCCATATTCGGTTGGTCCTGTGAGGCTGTTCCAGCCCGCCTCGCACCAGGCATGGTAGGTTTCGCGCCAGCCCGGCGGCGTGGTCACCTTTCCGCTTTCGTCGAGGGTCGAAGGGGTTCGGTCACCAACCGGATTCAAGGGCGCGATGCGCTCGCTCGCAAAACGCCCTGCTTCGGAGAGGATGGCCTGGACGTCTTCGGGGGAAAGGTCCCCGCTCTGCGTCGTGGCAAACCGATCGGCGGTCTGCATCGCCAGAAGGATTTGGGGGATGGGCGGATTGTAGGTCATCGCGAACGTCAACTCGTGCCGGGTTCGAGGCGCTTGGTCTTTTTGGAAAAGAACGCCTCCAGCCGATCCCTGATCTCCGGATTGGTCTGAACCGCCATTGCGAGCAGGCCCTCCGCAAACAGGCCGTCCGTGGTGGACATGTCGTTGATGCGGGATATGCCGGTGACGATGGCGAAATTGGTGGTCGGCGGATTACGTGCGACCTGTGCGGCCAATTCTCTGGCGCGTGACAATGCTTGCCCTGCCTCCACCACTTCATGGCACAGGCCAAGGTCCAGGCCACGCCGCGCATCGTAGGTGCGGGCCGACAGCATCATATCGACCATGCGCGCCGGGGTAACGATCCGGGCAACGCGCACGGTCGCCCCGCCGCCCGTGAAAATGCCGCGCTGGCCTTCCGGGAGGGCAAAGAAGGTTCCTTCTTCGGCGATGCGTACATGGGCCGCCGCTGCCAGTTCAAGCCCTCCGCCGACGACCGCTCCCTTCAGGGCGGCAATCACCGGGATTCCGCTGAACTGAATGACATCGAAAGCACGGTGCCACTTCTGGCACATTGTCATGAACTCGATCGGAGACCGGTCCTTGTCATAATGTTCGCGAAGATCCAGCCCAGCGCAGAAGTGGTCGCCCTTGGCCGCAAGCACGAAGGATCGGGTGCCCTGCGGCGGCGCGCGAAACACGTTTTCGATTTCCAGCAGCATATCTTCGCTGATTGCGTTGCGCCGATCCTCGCGCACCAGCGTTACGATCGTTACCGGACCGTCCGTCTCGATGGTGATAAAGTTCGGTTTCGTCATGGTGTTGTCTTCACTTTCTCGCGCAGTTTGTATTTTTCGATCTTTCCCGTTGAGGTCTTGGGCAAGTTCTCGAAGACGTAGCTCTTGGGAACCTTGAAGCCGGAAAGATGCTGGCGGCAAAATTGGTTCAACTCGTCAGCAGTGACGCTAGCCCCCGGCTTCAATTCCACGAAGGCACAGGGCGTTTCGCCCCACTTGGCATCCGGCTTGGCCACGACAGCGGCGGCACTGACGGCGGGGTGGCGATACAAGGCGGATTCCACTTCGATCGAGGAAATGTTCTCCCCGCCGGAGATAATGATGTCCTTGTAGCGATCGCGTATTTCGAGGAAGCCGTCGGGATGTTGCACGGCGACGTCGCCGCTATGAAACGCGTCGCCGGCAAAGGCGGCTTCCGTAGCGGCTTCATCCTTGTGATAGCCTTTCATGATCGTGTTGCCGCGCAACACGATCTCACCCATCGCGGTCCCGTCCTTCGGCAGGCGTTTTCCCGATGCGACATCCCGGATCTCGGCAGTCTCCATCATCGGGAAACGCACGCCCTGGCGTGCCTTGATCGTCGCGCGCTGCGCGACGTCCATTTCGTTCCACTCTTCCTCCCAAATGGACTGAACGACGTGGCCGTAGGTTTCCGTGAGGCCGTAAACCTGCATGACGTCGAAGCCCAATGCCTCGACTTTCTCGAGGATCGCCGCTGGCGGAGGCGCCCCCGCCGTCATCACGCGCACCTTGTGAGGAAGCACCGGCCGTTCTGCTTCCGCGGCCTCGACCAGCATGCCCAGCACGATCGGCGCACCGCCGAAATACGTGACGCCGAAGGAGCCGATGGCATCGTAAACGGCCTTGGCCGATATCTGCCGGCAGCACACGATTGTCGCAGCGAGCGCGGTCATGGTCCACGCATGGCCCCAGCCATTGCAGTGGAACATGGGCACTGTGTAGAGATAGGTCGGATGGCCCGACAGACCCCAGCCGGCGATGGTACCGAGCGCCATCAGGTAGGCGCCACGGTGATGGTAGAGCACCCCCTTCGGCCTGCCACTGGTACCGGACGTATAGTTGAGGCACAGGGTCTGCCACTCGTCGGTCGGGAACACCGGGCGGAAGTCGCCGGGCGCGGATCGAACCAGATCCGAATGGCGCTGGCTGCCTGGCAGGGCATCCCCTGGCCCGCCGAGATCGATGATGACGGGTCGGCCGCCCCTGGTGCGCTGCAACGCCTCCTCGGCCATCGATGCGAACTGCCTGTCCAGCATCAGGACCCGGGTTTCCGCATGGTCCAGGATATAGGCCACCGTCTCGGCATCAAGGCGGATGTTGATGGTGTTAAGAACGGCGCCGGCCATTGCGACAGCAAACTGCGCCTCGAACATCTCCGCCGTATTCGGAGCAAGCACGGAAACCACGTCACCCGGCTTGACACCGATATCCATGAGGGCGGCGGCCAGAGCTTCGCAGCGTTGGCGCACCTCCTGCCAGGTGAAGCGTCGATCCTCATCGATAAGCGCCAATCGGTCTGGATAGAGTTCGGCCGTTCGCCCCAGAAATGAAAGGGGCGTCAGCGGGACATAATTGGCGGGCCTTGGTCGGAGATAGGGTGCTTCGGCGCTCATAGGAATGGGAGCTCCACAAGCCGCGCAGCGGTCGGACCGCCGGGGCGGTGAACGATGACAGTCTCGCCTGCCTTCATGTCCGCGGAGATAAGGGCGTATCCGATGTTCGCCTTCATGCGAGGCGACCATGTGCAATTGGTCATCACACCGACCATGGAGCCGTCGCGCGTGATGTCCTCGCGTTTCGTGCCGAGCGGTGCCGCCGTTGCACCGTCGAGCACGAGACCCAGTTGGTGCCGCTTCGGCCCCTCGGCCTTGATCCTGCGTAGCGCCTCAATGCCGACGACATCGTCCGGAACATCGAGGTCCACATATTTGCCCAGCCGCACTTCGAAGGGATTGGTGTCCTCGTCGGTGTCACCGCCGACGGAAACCAGCCCGCTCTCCGTGCGCTCGGCCGTCGCGGGCGCTCCCGGTCCGATCCCCCAGGGTTTGCCTGCCTCCTTGAAGATGTTCCAGAGCTTCGTGCCCTTCGTGCCATCCTTCAGGTAGATCTCAAACCCGCCCTGCTTGGACCACCCCGACCGCTGCACTGCGACGGGAATGCCTTCGATCTCGGTTTCCTTGAACCAGAAGTACTTGAGCGTGCGTACCCAATCGCCGACGACGTGGGCCACCACGTCTTCGGCCTTGGGTCCCTGAAGAGCCATCGGAGAAACGTCGGGTTCGCTGATGTCGACCTTTAGACCACGCTCCGCCGCGACGGCGCTCGCCCACAGCCACATGTCGCAGTCCGCGATTGAAAACCAGAAGAGATCGTCGGCGTGCTTTAACAGGATAGGGTCATTGATGATCGTGCCGCGATGATTACACAGCGGCACATATTTGCCCTGGCCGACCTTGCAGGTGGAGAGATCGCGCGGCGACAGGATCTGCGCAAGCCGGCCGGCGTCCTGTCCCTTGAGCTGCACTTGGCGTTCCACGCCCACATCCCATTGTGAAACCCCGTTGATGAGCCGCCAGTATTCGCCCTCGGGATCGCCGTAGGACGTCGGCATGATCATGCGGTTGTAGACGTTCGCGGCCACCATGCCCTCCGCCACCGCGGCCTCGAAAAAGGGGGACGGTCGAACACGTGCCGTCGGTGAAAATGAAAACATCGAGGTCTCCTGTTGGCACGGGAATTCCGATTGCCGGTTCTTGCGGTTACGCTGCCCTCGCGGCCGCGATATCTTGACAGAAATGTGCCGCCCAGAGAACGGCCGTCAGTTCAACCGATGTCATCAGCCGGAGTCACGATCGCGCGCAAAAGCTGTCGCAGGCTGATCTGGCCGACCGGCGTTCCGGCTTCGTCCATCACGGTGAGATGCTCACAGCAATGCTGCATTAGCACATTCGCGGCGGCATCAAGCGTCGTTTGCCTTGGCACGGTAGCCAATGACCGATCCTCCGGATTGAACGGCGCCATGACTGCCTCGACATAGACGACGCGGCCCCGGCTGACCTCCTTGACGAACGCCTTGACGTAGTCGTCTGCGGGTCGCAGGACGATGTCTTGGCTGGTGCCCTGTTGCACCACTTCCCCGTCGCGCAGAATGGCGATTCGGTCGCCTAGCCGAAGGGCCTCGTCGAGATCGTGGGTGATGAAGACGATGGTTTTCCTGATTTCCTTCTGGATATCGAGCAGCACCGTCTGCATGTCCGTGCGAATGAGAGGATCGAGCGCCGAAAACGCCTCGTCCATCAGCAGGATCGGAGCATCATTTGCGAGCGCCCGAGCAAGCCCAACACGCTGCTGCATGCCCCCGGACAATTGGTTGGGATAGTGCTTTTCGAAACCGGCAAGACCCACACGGTCGACCCAGCGGGTGGCCGCCTCGACTTGCCGGCGTCGCGGCACACCTTGTATCTCCAGGCCGTAGACAACGTTTTCCAGCACGTTGCGGTGCGGTAGCAGCGCAAACTTCTGAAACACCATCGCCGTCTTATGCCGCCTGAACTCGCGCAGTTCATGAGCCCCCATTTTCACGACGTCTTCGTCGCCAACCAGGATCTCGCCCGCGGTCGGGTCGACCAGTCTGTTGATGTGGCGGATCAACGTCGATTTGCCGGAGCCGGAAAGGCCCATGATGACCTGTATCGCTCCGGCCGGCATGGTGATGTTGACGTTCCTGAGACCGAGGACGTGGCCGTGGCGCCCGTTCAGTTCGGCTTTGGAAGTCCCCTGCTCCAGCAAGGGAACCATGGCTTTGGCATTCGGTCCGAAAACCTTCCAGAGGTTCCTGATGTCGATCCCGGGCTGGTTCGCTTCAGCCATGGACGATCTCTCGGTGTTTTTGCAGGCGGCTGCCGTATGCCTGGCTGATGCGGTCGAAGATGATGGCGATACCGACAATGGCGAGGCCGTTGAAGACGCCCAGAGTGAAGTATTGGTTGGCGATTGCCTTGAGCACCGGTTGGCCGAGCCCCTGCACGCCGATCATCGAAGCGATCACCACCATGGAAAGCGCCATCATGATCGTTTGGTTGACGCCTGCCATGATCGTGGGCAGCGCAAGCGGGAGCTGGACATTGCGCAGCTTCTGCCAGCTCGATGAGCCGAAGGCATCCGCCGCCTCCAGCACATCCTTGTCGACCATACGGATTCCGAGATTGGTAAGACGTATCATCGGCGGAACAGCGTAGATAACGACCGCAATGACGCCGGGCACGCGGCCGATCCCCAGCAACATGACGACGGGGATCAGATAAACGAAGCTGGGCATTGTCTGCATGACGTCGAGTACCGGATTGACGATGCGCTGCAACCGGTTCGAACGGGCCATTCCGATCCCGATCGGTATTCCGATCACGATTGCAAGCACGGTGCAGACGAAGATCATCGACACCGTCTTCATCGTGTCGTCCCACATATCGAACCAGCCGATGACCAGAAGCGTCACGACACAGCCTGCGACAATCTTCATGCTGCGACTTGCGATCCAGGCAATGACCGCGACCGCCGCAATCACGACCGGCCATGGGGTTGCGAGGAGCAGGCGTTCAGCCCAGATGAGGAAGCTCTGAAGCGGGTTGAAAAGGCTCTCTATGCTGTCGCCGTAGGCGCGTGTGAATGCACGGAAGCCTTCATCGATATTCTTCTTCAAGAGACGCAGCGTATCTGCGTCCATCGTCGGAAATTTCCAGAACGAATCCATTCCCAGTTTCCCCGTGGAAAAGGCGGGGCGGCGCCAGCTCAGCGATGCCGCCCTCGACCGCTTGCGCGGGCAGTTAGAGGGAGGCCTTGATCTTTTCGGCCACCTCGGGAGAAACCCAGGCTTTCCAGATGTCCTCATCGTTTTTGAGGAAATGCTTGGCGCCGTCCTCGCCAGTCGCCTGATTGTCCGTCATCCAGGCGATCAGCTTGTTGACGGTATCGTTCGACCATGCGCGCTTGTTCAAATAGTCCATGATTGCCGGACCGGCGCGATCGGCGAAAGTCTTGCTGACAAGCGTCTGCACGTCGTCTGCGGGCCATGCATTCGGCTTTGGGTCGGGGCAGTCGCCGATCGATGTGCAGCGCTTCCATTCAGCTGCATCATAGTCAACTCCATACCCGAGCTTGACCATCGGGTACTTGCCGAGGAGCGAGGTCGGAGCCCAATAGTAGCCGACCCAGGGCTGCTTGGCCTCGTAGGCTTTCGCGATCGAGCCATCGAGCCCGGCCGCGGATCCGGTGTCGATCAGCGTGAAACCGGCTTTCTCTCCACCGAACGCCTTGAAGAGCTGCGTGGTTACGACCGTACCGCCCCAGCCTTGCGGACCATTGTAGACGGCACCCTTGCTCTTGTCCTCCGGAGCGGGAAAGAGTTCGGGATGCTTGAAAAGGTCGGGGATCGTCTTGATGTCAGGATGTGCCTCGGCGACGTATTGCGGAATCCACCAACCTTGGATCGCCCCGTCGGAAAGGATTTTCGATGCGGCTATCGCCTTGCCTCCGTCCAGAGCGCTTTTGACCAGTTCCGGCTGCAGGCTGACCCAGGCCTCGGGAACGATATCCGGTTGCCCCTTGCCGGCGAGCGAGGTCAGGGTTGGCACGGTGTCGCCGGAAACGATTTCAGCGGAACAGCCGTAGCCCTTCTCCAAGATGAATTTGTCGAGACTGGCCGCCACGTCAGCGGATTGCCAGTTCATCGTGGCGATTGTCACTTCGCCGCATCCGGCCGCAAGCGATGCCGACGCCATCGACAGAAGGCCGAGGGTTGTTCCGGCGAGGCATGCAACAATGTGTCTGTATTTCATTTCTTCCTCCCAAGCGGTTGATGCAGACTTCGCTATTTGACGACCACCGCCTCCTCAAACAGCTATCGAGAACAGCGCCAGCTTTCGTCTATGAAAGCCTTCCTCCAAGCCGGCGATGGCCGAGGCCGGGCCAACTCCCATTCCCGTTCTCCCAGACTGTTTTTCTCACCCGGCTTGAGGCATGGACAGGCAGATAAGATTCATCGGTGCATTACTTTTTTTGATGATGGCTGCTAATCTTCACATTGCCGTTCGGCATCGACAGGCAAAATGGCTGCTCCAGAATGCATGATTTACCTCCTTTGAAATCGTTGCGTGTTTTCGAGGCCTGTATCCGGCTCGGGAACTTTACCCGGGCGGCAAGAGAACTGAATGTCGGCCAACCCGCCATCAGTCACCAGATTCATGCTCTGGAAAGAGACCTCAACGTCCAGCTGTTCGAAAGGAAGGGCTCGCTCACGGTGCCAACTGCCGAGGCGCTGTCATACTACCAGACGATAGCGAACGGCCTCTCGGATATGGCCAGGGCGAGCGCCAAGCTCCGAAGAAATAATCGACAGGATGCCCTGACGCTCGCGACCTATCCGGGCATTGCCATGTTCTGGCTTATGGCGCGTCTGGAGAGAGTCAGGCGCCTCTATCCCGATCTGGCTGTCAGGGTAACGACGGCGGAACGCGATCAAGACATTCCGTTGGAGGAGGTGGACTGCGCTATTCTTTTTGGCAGCGGCGATTGGTCAGGGTACGAAAGCCGCTTGCTGATGCAGGAAATTGTGGTTCCGGTGGCAGCGCCCGCTCTCGCTTCGCGCCTTGCCGGCGTTTCTCGCGCCGAAATGCTCGCTCAGGGGCCTTTGATCCACCTTGAGGATCGAGAACAGCGCTGGTTCACTTGGTCGGACTGGCGGGACCTAAGGTCGCCGGACAGTCAGAGTATCAATGCTGGCATCACAGTGACCAACCATGGCATTGCCATTCATCAGACTTTGATGGGGTACGGAATTGGGCTGGGCTGGAGCGGCGTGATCGACGAGATGATCGCGAATGGGCTTCTGATTGCAATGGATCCAGAACCGATCTCATCCGAACGAGGGTATTTCTTGGTCGCACGGCAGGATTTTCTGGATAGCAAGATCGGAAGGCTTGTGATCCAGTCCTTGGTCGATAAGAAGACGACATCCCAGGGCAACTCATTGTGAAGTTCGTGTCTGTTTGTAAGCTGCCATATCGCCGCTTTTCACTTGGCGTAATGGTATCGAGCCGCCTGTTCGATGACCTTCGCCGATCAAACCATCCGAGGGCGGCGTTCATTCACGGGCATATCCAAGCCATCCAATCGGTTGCGCAGTAGCGATCCGCAATATTGAGCTATTGGAAGGCGGATTGCTTGAGCGCGCGCGAGATCGCGCCCTATTTTCAGATTGCGAACCCTTGAAGATATCCCGTCAGTCGGAGAGTTCCGCGGCGCCTACAGCATGTCGCGGCGAATAGGATTCGCCCGACCTGCTGTAAGCTTCTGATTTTATGCATGTCGTTATCCAAGAACCGAGGACACTTCCGGGC
This sequence comes from Mesorhizobium sp. ESP7-2, assembly GCF_020164715.1. NCBI lineage: Bacteria > Pseudomonadati > Pseudomonadota > Alphaproteobacteria > Hyphomicrobiales > Phyllobacteriaceae > Mesorhizobium > Mesorhizobium sp. ESP7-2. Next base: position 50,121 of record NZ_JAIUGQ010000029.1, on the reverse strand, counting down.
GACATGCATTAACAAGCGTAGGGAGCAGGGCCCCGTTAGCGGGGTGATTACTACGCTGTAATCGAGCCGCAGGCCTCGTGGCAGGGCTTGGATGGGATGTCGGCCAGTGACATCGTGGAGTTCAGTCGCAGTCTCTTCGACGCGCTCGAACCGTCTGCAATCCAGTTCATCCTGAAGACGAGAGGATACGCGGCGTGCACCACGTCATCTGGTGCGACAGGCCCTCGAGTAGCAACGCCGACGGCCGCGGCGCGGCATCTTACGGCGACAAGGCGATCGACCGTTCGTCAGGCGGCACCGGCACTTCGGCTCGCATGGCGCAACTTCATGGGAAAGGCCGACTGAAGGTCGGCCTTCCGCCAGGAAAAACGTCCCGAAACTTCTGCATTCCCCGGCCCTGTAGCCATGCTGTCGGTCTCATCCCCAGCCTCCTTTGGCTGGCGATAAAACCGGACAACTCATGTGCTACCTAATCCGGACAACTCATGTGCTTACGACATGTGGCCACGGGACGACTTGACGGACTCACCGGTAGGTTTAATTTGGTGATCGTTCTCATGTGCCTAGCCGTCCTTCCCTGTGGCTTGGTTGCATCAACGGCGGTGATTCGGGAAAATCACCGCCGTTTGCATTCAGATAGAAACCCAGCTAGCAACCCTAAATTTCCTTTGGTGCGCGGTTCCGTTCCACTACCGCCAGCAGATTGTACAGATGGTTTTCAATGAGCAGCAGGGTTGCGGGCTTCCCGCATACCACAGCAGCCATAGCGAAGCCGCCCATCAGTCCCAAGACGGTTCCAAAAATAGTTCCTGGTGCCGCAATGTGACAAGCTGGCGTGCCGCTTTGAATGGCACCTGGGCCATGACCATGCTGGAAGACAAACCGATCCGCCAGAGATAGTCTCAACTCCATACTGCGACACTCGCGCCCGCGATTGCTACCAACCACGATTTAATCAGCTTGCGCTAAAGTGGCTCCGAGGCATGGCTGTTTTCGCTCCCGTTTGGATCAAACCGTACGTTGAATACCGTTGAGGCCCTCGCTCGGAAGGAGCTGTTTAGTCCCGGCATCGGCAAGCGCTCCACGCCATCCTTTCTACTTTGGAGCAAATGGCAGACCAACTATTTCGTTGATGCGCTTTTGCATCGGAGTGGACGACGGGTCGATGCCTTTGCCGAGCCTGTCGAACTGCTTCTTCTAGGTGCCTGAAGTGGTCTGGCCTAAGTCGCCCATCGGCTGCTTAAGATTGCGCTTTATGGTGGAGAGGTCGGTGCTTATCGAGATTGAGAGGTTGTCTGTCTTATCCCCCATCACCTCAACGGCCATCCTGCTCGAGCAGGCCGGTCCATGCCGCTTTGTTCGACATGGCGCGGATAGGCCTTCGTGCGGCAAGCAGGCTGGCGCGACGTAAGGATCCGAGAAGCCGTAGCGCGCCGCGTACCGCGGCCCCGCAATCCTGCTAGCGAAACATCGCATTTCCGGACACTTCAAATAGTCAGCGATACGCCGCCGCCCAGCCGCGGGCACGGCACGGGCGAGAGCTTAGGCCATGATGCGCGCGCTGATCGTTGTGACCGCGTTGATAGCAGCTGCTGGTTGATTGCCACGGCGCTCCCATCTCGACACTGCCGGCAGGCGCTCGGCGCCCAGTGGTGCAAGGATATCCACATCCGCTTCTTCGTCGGCGGCGCCCAGGGCGATGCCTTCGGCACCATGGTCGAACTGCCGCCCCAAGAGATAACTAGAGGCCATCGCGATCGACAAGCAACTGGTCTTGCACACGCCCATCTGCGGGCGGTGCGTTGTCAGCGCTGGCATCCACTCGATTCTTGCTGAAATTCCGGCTAGCTTGGGCGACAGATGGCTCAGTTCTGGTCGGTGAATCACAATCAGACCGCCCGTCAAGACATTGATGGGCAGCACCTTTGGTCCCCCAAGACCGAGAGCAATGGCGCGCGAAATGAGTTCCACAACAATATGGGCCGTGCGCCGCCGGGCGACCGATCAATTGGCTATATGGGCAGGATAGCGGATTTCGCCTTCACCGCTCCGAACCAATGGAGTTCGGAGACACCGGAACTTTTTGGAATCAAGAGGGATGATTTCTGCCGATCTTTTGGATACCATATGCCCCTTCGATCCTTCCCAAAACGACAACAAGGTGTCTCGGCCCGCTCCCGCCGAGGCGATATTCGCCAATCCAACAAGTTTCGGACTAAGACAATCGGAAAGCCTGTCTGAAAGGCATTCCACAGAAGTAATACACATTAAAAATGGCGGCTCATTTTTCAAAACCACGATGGTTTCGAAGCCGGCGCGTCGCTCACGGTCCTCAAGGCGAGAATTCTAAGAGACGTTCAACAATGACCCAGCACGCAGAAAATGCTCGAATTCTCATGTACAGCCACGACACGTTCGGGCTCGGTCACTTGCAGCGCTGCCGGACGATCGCGCATTCGCTGGTCGAGGATTTTCGCGGACTTCAGGTGCTTATCATTTCGGGTGCGCCTATCGCTGGCGCCTTCGACTACCGCGCCCGTGTCGACTTCGTGAAGATCCCCAGCGTCATCAAGCTGCGCAACGGCGAATACACCTCGCTGGAAAAGGATATCGATCTGCATGAGACGCTAAGGATGCGCCAGTCAATCATCCGCCACACAGCCGAGACCTTCCGGCCGGATATCCTCATCGTCGACAAGGAACCGCTCGGCCTGCGTGGTGAGATTGAGGATACGCTGTCCTACCTCAAGACACGGGGCACCACGCTCGTGCTGGGCCTGCGCGAGGTGATGGACGCGCCGCATCTGCTCGAAGCAGAGTGGGCACGCAGGGATGTGATGCGCAAGATCGGCCTGTTCTACGACAAGGTCTGGGTCTACGGGCCGCCGGATTTCTATGATCCATTGACCGGCCTGGATGTGCCGCCGGCTGTCAGAGCAAAGATGAAGTTCGTGGGTTTCCTGCAACGGAGCCTGCAGAAGAACGAGTTGCCGGGCCACCGGCCCGAGGGCGACTATATCCTCGTTACGACCGGTGGCGGCGGTGACGGCGGTGAGTTGATTCACGACGTCATCGATGCCTATCAGCAGGATCCGCAATTGCAGCACAGGGCGCTGATCGTGCTTGGGCCTTACATGCCGGCCCGCAAGCGCAACAAGCTGCTCAAGAAGGGGTCCAAGATCCCGTATATCAAGATCATCGAGTTCGACAACCGCATGGAAGAGCTGATTGCCGGCGCCAAGGCGGTGGTGGCGATGGGCGGTTACAACACCTATTGCGAGATACTGTCTTTCGACAAGCCGGCGCTGATCGTGCCGCGCATTAAGCCCCGCGAGGAACAACTGATTCGTGCACGGCGCGCCGCCCAACTCGGCCTCATCGAGATGCTTTTGCCGGAAGAAGCAGAGGATTCTCGGCGGTTTGCCAATGCACTGGAAGTGCTGCCAAACCGGCCCCGCCCATCGCAGAGCAATCCGCATCTGACGCTGGAAGGGCTGCCTCATATTTCCGAAATCGTCGCGGAACTGCTCGACCGGCGGGCCGGCCATCACCTTTCGGTCATTGAAGGCATGAGCTGAGTTGCAACATCGCAAGATCGTCGTGGTTCTGAAGGGCTATCCGCGGCTGTCGGAAACCTTCATCGCGCAGGAACTGCTCGGTCTAGAGCGTTCGGGGTTCGACCTGATACTTGTCGCGCTCAGGCGGCCGACCGACGCAAGACGCCACCCCGTGCATGACGAGATCAAAGCGCCCGTCCATTATCTGCCGGAATATCTGCATCAAGAGCCGCTGCGCGTGGTCCGCTCGCTGTTTGCTTATCTGCCGCGGCCGGGCTTCTGGCGCGCGCTCGGATCGCTAGCTGCCGATATCCCCCGCGACTTTACGCGCAGTCGCGTCCGCCGCTTCGGGCAAGCGCTCGTGCTGGCGGCCGAATGGCCGGAAGACGCGGGGTGGTTGCATGCACATTTCGCGCACACGCCGGCATCGGTGACGCGCTATGCCAGCCAGCTTCGTGGCCTGCCCTGGAGCTGCTCGGCCCATGCCAAGGACATCTGGACTTCGGCAGACTGGGATCTGGCTGGCAAGCTTTCCTCGGCGCGCTGGACGGTCACTTGCACGAAAACCGGGTTCGATCGTCTGAAACAACTCGCCAACGGCAACGCGCGTGTGCATCTTAGTTATCATGGGCTCGACCTTGATCGCTTCGGCAGTTTCGGCGAGGTGCGAAAACAGCATGACGGCTCGGCGCCGGACAAACCAGTTATCGTTCTGAGTGTCGGGCGCGCCGTCGAAAAGAAAGGTTACGATACCTTGCTGGAGGCCCTTGCCCTCTTGCCTGGCGATTTGGCCTGGCGTTTCGAGCATATCGGCGACGGCGAGGAACTGGAACGGCTCAAGGCGCTGGCGCAAAAGCTCGGCCTCGATGATCGCGTCTCTTGGAAAGGCGCGCTTGCGCAGGAGCAGGTGCTTGAGCACTACCGCTGCGCCGACATCTTCGCCCTGGCCTGCAGGATCACGGCAAATGGCGACCGGGACGGTCTGCCAAATGTTCTTGTGGAGGCAGCTAGCCAGCGGCTTGCCTGCGTGTCCACCGATGTTTCTGGTGTGCCGGAGCTTATATCGCCGGATGAAACCGGGCTGCTGGTACCGACCGGTAGCCCAATTGCCCTGGCACAAGCGCTGGAGCGCCTGATCCGTGATCCCGTGCTGCGCGCCCGCCTCGGCGACGCCGCAGAGCGGCATGTGCGCGGCAATTTCGATCATATGGCGAGCATTGGACAGCTCAAGGAACTGTTCGAGCGCGAGTGGCGGGCCGCCGATTGAAGCAGCTGCGTGCCTTCCTCTATGTCCAGCACCTGCTCGGTATCGGCCATCTCGCACGCACCAGCCGCGTTGCGGCGGCTCTGGTCGATGACGGGTTTGACGTAACCGTCGTGACCGGCGGAGCTCCGGTCGCGGGGTTTCCGGGACTGGGAGTAAAATCTGTCACCCTGCCACCTGTTACCTCCGGCGATGAAGCATTTTCCGGACTTGTCGACCTGCAGGGCAAACCCATCGACGATGATTTCAAGAAACGGCGTTCGGAGATGCTGCTGCAGGCATTCCGGGATTGCGGGCCTGATATCGTCATTGTCGAGGCGTTTCCATTTGGACGTCGGCAGATGCGTTTCGAACTCTTGCCGCTGATCGAGGCCATAGACGCAATGTCGCCCAGACCGCTGCTGGCGACGTCCGTCCGTGATATCCTTCAGGAGCGCGTCAAGCCGGGCCGAAATGAGGAAACGGTTGATCTTGTCAATAGGCATTTCGATCTGGTTATGGTCCACGGCGACCCGGCTTTCGCAACCATCGACAAGACATTTCCCCTGGCCGGGGCGATCAAGGCCGAGGTCACCTACACGGGGCTCGTTGCCGCGCCGTCGTCGCCCGCGGCCTCCGAGCGCTTCGACGTTCTGGTGTCAGTTGGGGGCGGAGCTGCCGGAAAGAGCCTTGTCAGCTCCACCATCGCAGCGGCGCGGAGTGCCAACAACGGTTGGAAATGGTGTTTGATCACCGGCCCAAACCTGCCGAAAGACGAGTTTGACGCGATCGCACGCGATGTCACGCCGGGCCTGTCTATCTTCCGGTTCCGCGAAGATTTCGCCAGCCTGCTGACCGGCGCCCGCCTGTCAGTCTCGCAGGCTGGTTACAACACGGTCTGCGATGTCCTGCGCGCGGGTTGTCGCTCCCTGCTCGTCCCATTTGCAACCGGCGGGGAAACAGAACAAACGGTTCGCGCCCTGAGGCTAGAAGAACTCGGTCTTGCGACGGTTGTGATGGAAAGGGACCTTACGCCTGAAGGCTTGGCGCAAGCGATCAAAGAGGCGCTTGTGGCACCGAGACCATCCGCGCATCGTCTCGATCTGGAAGGCGCCCGCCACTCGGCGCAAATCCTGCGCGAGCGGTATCGAACATGGCCCGTAAAAAGGGGACCGGATTTCGGAAAAGTACATGATCAAACGGACGATGCATCCTAGAACGGTTCATCGTTTCACGGAAACGCAGAACCGCTCTATCTCGTGCGACGCGGTTCAAGCCGTTGTTTTTATGTATGTCGTAGTCCCAAAACCGCTACGCAATTTTTGGGCGAAATGCATTAGACAGTTCCGATCAGCATGAAGCGCGTATAATTTTTTGTCGGCAGTTCGCCGGAGAACCGCACCTCCCGTAGCGCCGCCATTGCTTCGAAGGCTGCCAGCGAAGCCACGCAGTTGACGTGCGTCGGCTCGCTGAAATAATCGTTCGATTGCAGCAGAACATTCGTGCCCAGCGGAAGCAGAGCAAGCCAGGCGCGCAGATCGGCTATATGTTCGCAGCTCGTATTGACCGTCAGGTCGGGCCGCTCGGCCGCATAGTCGAGTGCATACATATCTGCCGTCAGCGCCCGGAACCGGTCGCCGGCTTCCCGATTGAGGGTCCGGGCGACGGGCGCGACTTCGGGATCGATGTCGATGCTATCGACCGCCGCGATGTCGAAGCGGGCATCGTTGAAAAGCATTGCCGGCAACACGCCATACCAACCACCCAGAACCCATATGCGCCCGAACCGGCCGCCGCAGCTTTCGAACAGCCTATCGAGCGCCCACATCTTGCAGGCGACCTGTTTGTGATTGAAGGCGTTGGCGATATCGGCGTTCGGGTGCTTGGCGATGACGCGCGCCAGCCCTGCCACGAGAGGGTTTTTGACATAGGCCGCAATTCCTCGGGTGAGGTCCAAGGCTTGCTCGTGCCCGTCCATGCCGGCATTGCGCGGTTGCGTGACATCCATCATATTCGCCTTGTATGTTGGGATTTCGGGCGACACAACGCAATCTTGCTGAGCGCAGCACTACTTCCGTGCACTGCAGCTTCGAGCTTGTCATTGGCGACGAAGAAATTGCCGATACGCCATTCGCCAGCAGGTGCTTTTGCATCCATCCTTCCAACTGAGGTCCACAGTCGCATATGGAACCCAGCCTAGCCCGCTATATCTGGACGCACACCAAGAAGCAGCAGGTCTGGATATTGCTGATCGTCGTGCTCTCGATGATCCCGTATTTCATGTCCTTCAACTTGCCGAAGCTGATCGTCAACGGCCCGATTCAAGGCCGCGGCTTCGAGCAACCCGGCGCGACCCTGCCTTTCATGAGGTTGCACTATAACCTGCCGTTTATTGGCGAGGTCCTGTTCTTCTCCGGTTTTCAGCTCGGCCGCAAGGCGACGCTGCTTGCCCTGAGCATCGTGTTCCTCTTGCTGGTCGTCATCAACGGCCTGTTCAAACTCTACATCAACACCTACAAGGGCCGTCTCGGCGAACGCATGCTGCGGCGTATCCGCTTCGATCTGGTCGATCGTGTGCTGCGGTTTCCGCCGATTTACTTCAAGCGGGTGAAATCCGCCGAAGTGGCGACCATGGTGAAGGACGAGGTGGAGCCCTTGGGCGGCTTCATCGGCGATGCCTTCCTGCAGCCGGTGCTGCTCGGCGGCCAGGCGCTGACGGCCATGCTGTTCATCATGGTCCAGAACGTCTGGCTCGGAATGATAGCGGTCGTGATCGTGGTGATCCAGATCGTGCTCATCCCGCGAATGCGGCGGCGGCTACTCGTGCTCGGGCGCCAACGACAATTGACGGCGCGCGCGCTTTCGGGCCGGGTTGGCGAAATCGTCGACGGCATCGGCGCGGTTCACGTCCACGATACGTCAAACTACGAGCGCGCCGACATAGCTGCCCGGCTCGGGCTCATCTTCAAGATCCGCTTCGATCTTTACCAATGGAAATTCATGGTAAAGTTCCTCAACAATTTTCTCGCGCAGCTCACGCCCTTTCTGTTCTACATGATCGGCGGGTATCTGGTCATCGGGGGCCGGCTGGACGTCGGCCAACTCGTGGCCGTGATCGGCGCCTACAAGGACTTGCCCGGACCGATGAAGGAACTGATCGACTGGGATCAGGATCGGCAGGATGTCCAGGTCAAATATCAACAGGTCGTTGAACAGTTTACCGTCGATGACATCATTGCGCCGGGAATCGGAGCACTGACGATCGACGATCCCGGTCCGATGACAAACCCGCTGTCGGCGGTCGGTCTGTCCATGGCAGACGATGGCGGTTCAATGCTCCTCAACCGTATCTCCATGCAGGTCAAGCCGGCTGAGACGGTGGCGCTGGTGAGCACCCCAACAGGTGGAGCGGAGGCGCTAGCAGAAGCCTTCGCGCGGCTGAACTGGCCGGACAGTGGAAGGGTCACTTCGGGCACCGACGACCTGCTTGAACTCCCGGAAGCAGTGACCGGCCGGCGCATGTCCTATGCCTCGTCGGATGTTTTCCTGTTCCAGGCAAGCCTCCGCGATAACCTGCTCTACGGGTTGAAACATGCGCCGCTGACACAGGTGACTTATGACGGTGCCGCCGCAGACCAGCACCGCTGGAACATTGACGAGGCGCGTCGGTCGGGCAATCCGGATCTCGACATCCACAGCGACTGGATCAACTATGCTTCCGCCGGGGCTACCGGACCGCACGACCTCTTTGAAGCCGTGCGCCGGGTGCTCGACGCGGTTCTTCTGTCGCGCGACATTCTGGATCTTGGCTTGCGCTCTTCGGCCGACCTCACGCGTCACACGAAGCTTGCCGGGCGGATCGTCGAACTGCGTGCAGCGCTGCGAACCCGGCTGGAACAGGAAGGGCTGCGCGAACTGGTGGTTCCTTTCGAGCCGGGCGCTTACAACACGGAAGCGACGATCGGCCAGAACCTGCTTTTCGGCGCGGCCGCCGGCCCCGAACTGGCCGACAAGGCCCTGGCGGCCAATCCCTATTTTGCTTCCGTGCTGAAGCAAGCCGGCCTCGACCGCACGCTCTACGAAATGGGCATGGAGATCGCCGAACAGGCGATCGAGCTGTTTGCCGACCTGCCGCCCGATCACCAGTTCCTTCAGCAGCTCGCCTTCATGAGCGCCGAAGAGATCCCCACCTACGAGACCTTGCTGCAGCGGCTCAAGAACCGTCCCTACGAGGCGGTTTCGGAGGCCGACCGCGCCATGATTATCACCTTGAGCTTTGCCTATATCGAGCCCCGGCACCGCTTCGGCCTGCTGACCGGCGAGCTGATGAGCAAGATCGTCGCCGCACGCAACCAGTTCTATGAAAACCTGCCGTCCGAGCTGCAAAACGCGATCGAACGGTATGATCCTGCCAAATACATTGCCGCGGCCACCGTCATGGACAATGTCCTGTTCGGGCGTGTAGGTAACAACCATCCCGACGCGCCGGACCGCATACGCTCCATCGTCTATGAAATTCTTGACGAGCTGGGGCTTTATGCCGAGCTTCTGGATGTCGGCCTGGATTTCAACGTCGGCGCCGGCGGCAGGCGGCTGACCGCTGGACAGCGACAAAAGCTCGATGTTGCCCGGGCCCTGCTCAAACGTCCCGATTTTCTCATTCTCAACCGGCCGCTGTCGGCGCTCGATCAGCGCATTCAGGACAAGGTGCTGCGAAACGTGCTCGAGGAGGCCAGACGCGACAGCCATTCGCCGGCAATTGTGTGGGTCGTGACGAGTCCGGCAATGGCGATAGGGTTCGATCGCGTTATCGTCTTTGACTCGGGTCAATTGGTGGAAGACGGTACACACGAGACACTTTTGGCAGGGAACGGTATTTTCAAGGAACTTCTGTCATAGTCTGGCAGACGCGAATTTAGGAAGGTTTGCGACAATGCTGCTCAAGGATGAAGTTGGAATGCTGCAACGCGTTCCCTTGTTCTCTGGCATTGAGCCGGCAAAGCTCAAGCTGCTCGCGTTCACATCCGATCGCGTGAACTACGGCGCCGGCCAGATTCTTTTCCGGCAGGGCGACGAGGCAGACGCCGCCTATGTCATCCTTTCAGGCAGGGCGGATATTCTGGTCGATTCCGACAGCGGGCCGATAAAAGTTGCCGAGCTGCTGCCAAATTCGATCGTCGGCGAGATCGCCATATTGTGCAACAGCTCCCGCACTGCCACCGTCAGAGCGGCAAGTGATCTGGAGGCTTTGAGAATCCGCAAGGATCATTTCCTGAGGCTTATGAAGGAATTCCCGGAAATGACGATCGAGATATTGCGGGTTCTTGCCGATCGGCTGAGCCATACGACCGCGGATCTGATCGACGCACGAACCGCCTAGAGCCACGATGGGCGAAAAGTAGTATGGACGACGATTTTTTCCTGGTCAGATTTTGGGGCGTGCGCGGCAGCATCGCGGTATCCGGGCCAGAATTCGCTCGCTATGGCGGCAACACAAGCTCCATTGAGATGCGATGCGGCAAGCATACGCTTCTGTTCGACGCGGGCTCTGGCCTGCGGCCTGCCGGCAGGGCGTTTCAGGCGGCGGACGTGACCGATTTCGACCTGCTTTTCACCCATTGCCATTACGATCACATCATCGGGCTGCCGGCCTTTGCGCCGATCTTTGACCCGAGTGTCAAGCTTACCGTTTGGTCCGGGCATCTTGCAGGACGCATGACGACCCGGCAGATGATCGATGAGTTCATACGGCCGCCGTGGTTTCCGGTGAAAATGGACGTCTGCAAGGCAAAGCTCGACTGCCGCGATTTCGTGTCCGGAGACGTGCTTCGGCCGCGCGAAGGGGTGGTGGTTCGGACCGGCAGCCTTACCCATCCGGGCGGCTGCATAGGCTACCGAGTCGAATGGGGCGGCCGCGTCGTGGCGGTGATCACGGACACCGAGCACGAGACGGGCAAGCTCGATCAGTCGGTGCTCGGCCTGATCGACGATGCAGACCTCGTCGTTTACGATTGCACCTATACCGAGAAGGAAATGGAACGCCGCCGCGGTAACGGCCACTCGACATGGCAACAGGGCGTCAAGCTCTGTGAGGCGGCCGGTGCGCGGGGGCTCGCGCTGTTTCACCACGATCCAGCACGCACCGACGAGCAACTGGACGAGATGGAGAAACTGGCCGAGGACAGGTTTGCCGGCGCGTTTGCCGCGCGGGATGGCCAGACGCTCAAATTTCCAGTCTCATCGCATAAAAAGCGCTGAGCTATTTTCTTCTACCGGCGCTGCGCGCGATCAATGTCCTGATCGGAAGCCATGCGCAGGCTTCAGTCCGTGCGGTGACCGCGAACAGCCGTTCGAGGAAAAGCCATGCCGATTCATCATGTACGAGATGGTGAGTGAGCAGGCCGACCGGTTCGTCGTCGAATGCATGCTGCAAGTGCGCGATGATTGCCTGGACCAATAGGCCGTGATCGCGGCAGGCGCGCGTGCCAGGCCAATCCATGATGTCGACATTGCTGTTGATGACCGCCAGCGAAGCCTGCTTCGGCGGCCCATAGACCGACAATGCCGCAAATCCTATCGATCCAAGGTCGGATACCAGGCCGGCGTCGATCCTGTTCCAGGGGGGCACCAGCATCGGAACGGTGCGCGCGCCGTGCAGGCCGGTTACGTGCGACAGCCCGCCAGCCAGTTCATCGAGCACCGCCTCGCGTGGCCGATGGGCGCCGAGTTCCTGCTTTTTCTGACCCTCGGGCGCATGATTTCGATGCACCCATCCATGGATGGCGACCGTGGCATGCGGCGCCTCGTCAAGCCGGGCGACAAGCTTCTCATCAGTGAGGGCCGGAATGACGGCCAGAGTGACCGGAACCGCGAATTCACCGGTGAGGTCGAGCAGCCGATCAAGCGCTGGCGTCGGATCCACGGCATCATCGTCGCGCAGCCAGAACTCTGCCTTACGACCCGCCCGTTGCCGGCCCGCCAGTTCTTCCACCAAGGGCTGCCAGATCCGATCGGACGATGTCATGAAACCGGGACCTTCGGAAGAAGTTCGGCCAGATGCGCCGCTGCAACGCCGAGGGAACGTTCTTCAAGGATGAAACGTCTGGCCTCTGCAGCCATGGTGGTTCTTTCATCGTTACGGGCCAGAAGCCTTTCAATGGCAGAAGCGAACGCCGCCACATCGCGCGGCGGGGTGAGAAACCCGGTCTGGCCATCTCGCACGACTTCCGGCACGCCGGCGATGTGCTGAGCCACCACCGGAAGGCCGGCGGCCTGTGCTTCAAGATAGGCAACGCCATAGGCCTCGCCGTAACCCGGCCAGACGTAAATTCCCCCGCCATAAAGGATATCCGGCACTGCGGCTGGCTCAATCGCGCCAAGCCATTCGATACGGTCGGCGGCAAAGCCGGCGAATTGCGCCTTGACCTCGTCACGGGCAGGCCCGTCGCCGACGACCGACATGGTCCAGGGCAGGTGGCCGATCAGACCGAGCGCTTGCGCCAGCATGCGATAGCTTTCGACTTTGTCGCCCGGGCGCATCATGGCAACGGCAACGAGGCGCGTTGGACAACCTCGTGCCGGCATTTCCTGGAATACCGATGTGTCGATAAAGGGCGACAGCATATCAACAGCGACCCCGGGTATCGCATCTGCCAGGCCCTGACGATCCCGTTGCGTGAAGCAGATGTTCAGCGCCGCCTGTTCGACGGCTCGCACCACCAACGCCTGCGTATCGGCCCACAAACCGGCATTGCGCCGCCTCGAATAGGAGGCTTCCGCCGTCACGTATGGGACAGCAAAGGTCGACGCCAGCTCGGGCCCGATCAGGTCGGGCGCTTTGTAATAGGGATGATAGCAGAACCATAGATCGGGCGTGCCGTCACGATCCCAAAGCCTGGTCAGCCGCGCGGCTTCCTCTCGGGCCTCTATCTTGAGCGCATCGAAACTTTTCGGCTCCGGTTCGCGTAGATAGAAGCGCAATTCGGATGCCAGTTCGACGCAGTGTCCTCCATGTTCCAGCGCCTTGACCAGCGTGCGTGCCATCTGGCGGTCGCCGGAGGCAATGGAATGATTGGGTGACTTCAGCGGCGCGTAGAAGGCAATTCGCATTGCGCGACCCTATCATCGGAAAGCATGCGCAAGTCAATTTCGAAGCATCATCGACTTCACCTTCAAGCAGTGGAATGTGCTATCTGATGGTCATGGAAACAGCTGCCGCGTCGGACCCGTTTGTCGCTTCTCTGCCGGTCTTCGCAAAGTTCGAAAGCGTTGCCGATATCGACAACTATCGGCCTCTCCCCGATGGCTGGGCGCTGGCCACCGCCGACATTGTCGGCTCGACCAAGGCGATCGAGACTGGACGCTATAAGACAGTCAATATGGCCGGCGCCAGTGTCATTTCGGCCCTGCTCAATGCGCTGGGTCGGCAAGATCTTCCCTTTGTCTTCGGCGGCGACGGGGCGCTCGTCGCATTTCCCGGCTCGGCGGTGGAGACCACCCGCAACGCGCTGGCGGCTGTCCAGAGATGGGTGGCGGACGAACTGGACCTAACCCTGCGTGCCGCAATCGTGCCGATAAAGGATATTCGAGAGCAAGGCCTCGACGTTCGCGTGGCAAGGTTCCAAGCATCCGATGCGGTCTTCTATGCCATGTTCGCCGGCGGTGGCGGCAGTTGGGCGGAAGCCGAAATGAAAGCGGGGCGCTACCGCATCGATCCCGCGCCGGCCGGCGCACGGCCGGATCTGACCGGCCTCTCCTGCCGCTGGAACCCGATCGAAACCCGGCATGGCGAAATCGTCTCGATCATAGCCGTACCGGGGGCGTCGCGCGACCTGCGCGGTTTTCAGTTTCTGGCATCCGACATCATCGCCCTTGCCGGCAGGCAGGAACGCGATGGCCACCCGGTGCCGGTGAACGGGCCCGATTACAGCTTGCTGCCCGCCGGCCTCGATATTGAGGCGCGGGCCACGGCGCCGGCAGGACGGCGGTGGCTGTCGAAGCTGTGGATCGTGTTCCTGATGACGCTTACGGCCGTCACCGACAGATATGGCTGGACGATCGGCAGTTTCGATCCGAAGATCTACAAACGCGACGTGGCCAGCAATTCGGATTTCCGGAAATTCGACGACGGCTTGAAGATGACCATCGACGTTGACGCTGATGTGTTGCAACGGATCGAGAACCGGCTGAAACAGGCGGAAGAGGCGGGCATCTGCAACTATGGCCTGCATCGCCAGAAATCGGCCTTGATGACATGCCTCGTCGCCTCTCCGCTGCAGCGCGATCACGTTCATTTCATAGATGGCGCCGCCGGCGGCTATGCGATGGCTGCCGCAAGCTTGAAGGCAAAGTTGCCGGTCTGATGACGGCTTGCGAGAACCCACTTTCCGCAATATGCCTCGGCCATGGTTCATGGGACCATGGTAAGCCGCGCCTGGCAGCGGCCAGCCTATCCGAATTGACGGGAAAGCAGTTTTTTGGACGCTTCACGATCGGCATATGACCGTCTGCTGAACCGTATCTCGACGCACGCCGCGCGAGTCGGGGTGATCGGATTGGGCTATGTCGGGTTGCCGCTGGCAATTGCGGTCGCACGGGCCGGCTTCCCGGTTTTCGGCTTCGACATCGAAGCCCAGAAGGTCGAGAGCCTGAACAACGGCCAATCCTACATTGAGGCGGTGACGTCGACAGCCCTTGCCGGCCACGTGGCGAGTGGACGGTTCCGCGCCACGGCGGATTTTGCCGAACTGTCCGTCTGCGATATCATCATCATCTGCGTTCCGACGCCGCTGACGAAAAACCGTGAGCCGGACCTCTCCTTTGTCAGGAACACGACTGGCGTCATCGCAAAGCATCTGCGTCTCGGCCACCTCATCGTGCTGGAATCTACCACCTATCCCGGCACCACCGACGACGTGATCAAGCCCATACTGGAAGAAACCGGTTTGCAGTCGAAGATGGACTTCTTCCTCGGCTTCTCGCCCGAACGCGAGGATCCCGGCAATCGCAACTTTGAAGTCGCGACGATCCCCAAGGTCGTGGCAGGTGACGGCATCGAAGCTGCGACGCTCGTGCAGGCTTTCTACCAAGGCGTGGTCAAAACCGTCGTTCCGGTTTCCAGCACGGCGACCGCCGAGGCAGTCAAGCTGACGGAAAACATCTTCCGTTCGGTCAACATAGCCCTCGTCAACGAATTGAAGGTCGTGCTCGGGGCGATGGGCATCGACATCTGGGAGGTGATCGAGGCGGCCAAGAGCAAGCCCTTCGGCTACATGCCTTTCTATCCTGGCCCCGGATTGGGCGGGCACTGCGTTCCGATCGATCCCTTCTACCTGACGTGGAAGGCGCGCGAATACGAACTGCCGACCCGCTTCATCGAGCTGGCGGCAGAGATCAACACTGCTATGCCGCGTCATGTGGTCGATGAACTGGCGAAAGCGCTGGACCGGCGCTGCGGCAAGGCGCTCAGCCGCTCGCGCATTCTCATCATCGGGCTCGCCTACAAGAAGAATGTGCCCGACATCCGCGAAAGCCCCTCATTGCGGCTCATTGAACTCATCGAGGAATGGGGCGGCAAGGCGGAATTCCACGATCCGCATGTTCCCGAGATCCCGACCACAAGAGAGCATATGGCGATCAAGGGGCGCCGTTCGGTCGAATTGACCGAGGCGGCCTTGAAGGATTTCGATGCCGTCGTCGTTGCAACCGACCATGACGCGATCGACTATCAGACAATCGCTGATCACGCCCTTCTGATCGTCGACACACGCAATGTTTTTGGCCGTCTCGGGCTGCTCCGAGAGACGGTGGTGAAGGCCTGACGGCGTCCCAGCCGGCAAATTTTTTGCCCGATGCCAGGATCGTGATTGCACTCCGGCCGCGGCTTCGCCACATAACGCCACAAGACATGAATGCAGTTAAGCCTGTCCCTTGGTTGCAAGGACAGTCATTCGGGAAATTCCTTCGCCGTTCTGCCGTCGAAGCCGACGTCGTTGACTTTGGGGTATCTTTGGGTCGCCGGCGGACTGTATTATGGCGGATCGACGGATAATGGCTCCGTCTTCGACGGGTTTCGAGGTGGTATGAGCACGGCGCAAGCAGAAATTTCCACAATTCTCATGGATAAGGTTGCCGACTGGCTGACTCAGTCGGCGTTGGCGGGCCATGACCTGGAAACATTGGTAAAGGGGTTTTGCGAACGGCTGGCTGCTGCTGGCCTGCCGTTGAAGCGGGTGCATTTGAGCTTTTCGATGCTTCATCCGCTGTATGACGCGCTTGGCTTCACCTGGATTCGCGGCCAAGGCATGGAAGTGGAAGGCTTCCGCAAAAAGGACGGCGTTCATTCTGACAGGTTCCTGACCAGCCCATACTACTATCTGCTCAGCAACAAGCTCGACCATCTGCGGCGCCGGCTCGACCCGTCGGTCCCGTCGGAATTTCCTGTTTTCGATGAACTCAGGCTTATGGGCGTGACCGATTACATGGCTTTCGTCCATCCCTTCAACGGCAATACCAGTCAGGGCATGATCGGGTCCTGGTCCACCGACAGTGCTTCAGGTTTCAGCGAGAGCATGATTTCGGCGTTGCTGCGTATCCAAAACCATCTCGCCATCGCAACCAAAATGGCGGTGCTCACCAAGTTGGCCGACAACATGATGACCACTTATCTCGGCGGCGACGCCGGCAGACGCGTGCTGGACGGCCAGATCAAGCGCGGCGAAGGCGACACAATCCGGGCCGCACTGGTCATGGCCGACATGCGCGGGTCGACAAGGCTTGCCGAAACTTCCGGCCGCGAAGTCTACATCGATACGCTGAACCAGTTTTTCGATGCCATTGCTGCACCTTTCAATCGCAAAGGCGGGCAGATCATGAGTTTCATAGGTGATGGCTTCATTGCCGTCTACCCTTGCGAAAGGCATCGCTCGCATTCCGAGACCGCCTGCCAGTCTGCTCTGGCGGCAGCGCACAAGGCCACTGCGCGCATGGTGGATCTCAATCTGCGAAGGAAGGAAAAGGGGTTGTCCGACATAAAATTTGGCATCGGCCTGCATGTCGGCAACGTGATGTTCGGCAATGTCGGGCTTACCGACCGGCTCACATTCTCTGTCTTCGGCTCGGCTGTAAACGAGGTCCAGCGCCTCCAGACCCTGACCAAGAAATATCCGCACCGCGTTCTCGCCAGCAAAGACTTCGCCAGCTATTGCGGCACCAACAGCTGGCTGACGCTCGGCAGCGAGGAACTGGCGGGGATCAAGCAGAAGCTGACGGTGCTTTCACCCGATCTGTCGGGCACTCTCGCACTCGATGAAGACAGTGCGCTGGAGCCGATTTACGACCGGAGATCGGAGGCCGAGCAGGTCATGCTGCTTCATCGCGATGCCGCACGGCTGCCGGCGGGCGACCCGAGGAAGCTCCAGTAGCCCGCCCCAATCTGATCCGAACGCCTTTGGTAGGCAGTCCGGTCGCCGGTTCTGCCGCTGGCGACCGTGTCGAATCCAAGTTGCTCTAGACTGGCAATGCGCTAGTCTCTCGCTTTCTGCACGTTGCCAGAGTGGGGCTGGTGTGAGAATGAATTCGGGCGTTGATCTACTGCGGGTCGAAGATCTTGGCATCTCTTTTGCCATTATCGGGGGACCGTTGCACGCCGTCAGGCGTGCAAATCTTCGCGTCCTTCCCGGCAAGGTTACCGCGCTTGTGGGCGAGTCCGGTTCCGGAAAATCGGTTCTTAGCCAGGCAGTGATGGGCATTTTGCCGAACACCGCCCATGTTCGTGGCCGTATCCTGTTTTCCGATCCTGAAAAGCCCGGCACGACACAGGATATCCTGCAGATGCCGCGTGATGGACCCGAAATCCGGGCGTTGAGAGGCAGCCGCATCGGCAAGATCTTTCAGGAGCCGATGATATCGCTTTCGCCGCTGCACACGATCGGCAACCAGGTCAGCGAATCCCTGCAGATTCATACGCCCATGGCTCGGGCGGAGCGCAAGGCGCGGACCGAGGAAATGCTCAGCCTTGTCGGCTTTCCCAATCCCAAGCGCGCCTATGACATGTATCCGTTTGAACTTTCGGGGGGATTGCGTCAGCGCGCCATGATCGCCATGGCGCTTATCTGCCGGCCCGCCCTGTTGATTGCCGACGAGCCGACGACGGCGTTGGATGTCACCATCCAGGCGCAGATCCTGCAATTGCTGCGCGGGCTTCAGAGCAAGCTGAATATGGCGATGCTGCTGATCACGCACGACCTCGGCGTTGTCGCCAATGTCGCCGACGAGGTGGTGGTCATGTACCATGGCGAGATCATGGAAGCGGGACCTGTCGAGGCGATATTCCGCCGGCCAGGTCACCCTTACCTAAAGGGCCTGATGGCGGCCGTCCCGCATTTCGACCTGAAGCCGGGCGAGAGGCTAAAGGCGCTCCGCGAGGTGCCGGTGAACGTCGGCACCCTGCTGGGCAAGCAGACGGCGCCGGCATCGAAAGGGCCGGACGACATCCTGTTGTCGGTCAGGGATCTGACAAAGGTTTTTACCATCCGCAAGTCCGGATGGTTCGGCGGGGATCGTCAAACCTCTGTTCGCGCCGTGGACGGCGTGAGCTTCGATATCAGGCGGGGCGAGTGCCTGGGCCTGGTCGGCGAAAGTGGTTGCGGCAAAACCACCGTCAGCAAGATGCTCATGCGGGCTGTCACGCCTAGCGGCGGCTCTGTGATCTTCAATGGCCGCGATGGACCGATCGACGTATTGGGAGGCGACAGAGACGCCCTGCGCCTGCTGCGCGCGAAAATCCAGATGGTCTTTCAGGATCCGGTTTCGTCGCTTTCACCTCGCATGACGGTGGAAAATATCTTGAGCGAGCCGCTGGAAATCCATCAACGTGGCAATGCCGCGTCCCGACTAGCCACCGTCAAGAGCCTGATGCAGGCAATCGGGCTCGATCCGCGCTTCATCAAGCGTTATCCCCACAGTTTCTCCGGCGGGCAGCGTCAGCGTATCGGCATTGCGCGCGCGTTAGCCCTGGGGCCAGAACTCCTGATCTGCGACGAGCCGGTTTCGGCGCTCGATGTCTCTGTCCAGGCGCAGATCCTAAACCTCCTGAAGGACCTGCAGAAGGAACTGGGCCTGACCTACCTGTTCATATCCCACAATCTGGCGGTGGTGGACTACATGGCGGACCGCATCGCGGTGATGTGCGGCGGGCGTATCGTCGAGCTTGCGCCGCGCGAAATTCTGCTCAGGAAACCGGTCCACCCCTACACGCGCTCACTGGTCGCCGCAGTCCCTTTCCCCGATCTCGACCGGCCGATGGATTTCAAGACGCTGAAGCTCGGCGGCGCTTCCGACGCCAGCGCATGGGGACCGCAATTCCACGACGAGGGCGAAGAGGATACGCTGTCGCCGATCGATCTTGGCGGCGGCCACCTCGTGCTGGCCCGACGTTTGGCCGATGTCAGTGAGTTGCGCCATTGATCACCCGTCGCACCCTCCTTGGACTCATGGCTTCGGCACTTCTGCCGGGCACGTCGCGCGCTGGCGATTTGGAGCCGGATTTTCTTCAGCCGGAGCTGAAGGCCAGGGCTCTGCCGGCACTCGCAGAGCGCCTGCCCAAGAGCCCGCGCGTATTGAACCTCGCTGCGATGGGCCGGCAACCCGGCCAGTATGGCGGCACGCTGCGCACGATCATCGGCAGCCAGAAAGATATCCGGATGATGACGATCTACGGATATGCCCGCCTGGTCGGCTATGACGAAAAGCTCAACTTGCAAGCCGACATTCTCGAAAGCTTCGACGTAGCGGATGATCGCGTCTTCACGTTCAAGATTCGGGAAGGGCATAAATGGTCCGACGGCAGCCTCCTGACGCCGGAGGATTTTCGCTATTGCTGGGAAGATGTCTGGCTGAACGATGAGCTTTCCGAAGGCGGGCTCGCCCCTGCCCTGCTGGCGGACGGCAAGCCGCCACGTTTCGAGATCGTCGATCCGTTGACTGTCCGCTACAGTTGGGATGCGCCAAATCCCGACTTCCTGCCCAAGCTTGCCGCTGCCTCGCCGACACCGCTTGTTTTGCCGGCCGCCTATCTCAAGCAGTTCCACAAGAAATACCAGGATCCATTCCGGCTCGCCGGCCTGATGAAGGAGAACCGGGTCGCGAAATGGACGCTCCTGCATATCCGCATGTCGCGGCAGTATCGCCCGGAGAATCCGGAGCTGCCCACGCTCGATCCCTGGCAGAACCGGACCAAGCCGCCGGCTGAGCAGTTCATCTTCGAGCGCAACCCGTTCTTTCATCGAATAGACGAGAATGGCCGGCAACTGCCCTATGTCGACCGGATTGTCATGAATGTCAGCTCGTCGGCGATCATTTCCGCCAAGACCGGTGCGGGCGAGAGCGACCTGCAATGCATGGGAATTGACTTCAGCGATTACTCCTTCCTGAAGGATGCGGAGAAGCGTTACCCCGTGAAGATGCATCTCTGGAAACGCACACAGGGTTCGCGGCTGGCGCTGCTGCCCAATCTGAATTGTGCCGACCAGGTGTGGCGTGGCCTTTTGCGTGACGTGCGCGTGCGCCGCGCACTTTCGCTCGCCGTGGACCGGCGCGAGATCAATATGGCCGTGTTCTACGGATTGGCGCAGGAAAGCGCCGATACGGTCCTGCCGGAGAGCCCGCTCTACCGGCCGGAATTCGCGAAGGCCTGGGTTGCCCATGATCCCGACCAGGCCAATGCCCTGCTAGACCAGGTCGGGCTTCAGACACGTGACGATGACGGCCTGCGGCTACTTCCCGATGGGCGCCCGGCGCAGATCATCGTGGAAACTGCCGGCGAAAGCACGCTGGAAACCGACGCGCTCGAACTCGTCACCGATCACTGGCGCAAGATCGGCATCGCCCTGTTCATCCGGACTTCGCAGCGCGACATCTTCCGCAGCCGCGCGCTTGGCGGCGAGATCATGATGTCGATGTCGTCGGGCATCGACAATGGCGTGCCGACCGCAGACATGAACCCATACCAGCTGGCCCCCACCATCGACGACCAGCTGCAATGGCCGCTCTGGGGCGCTTACTATCTGTCCCATGGCAAGATGGGTGAGGCGCCCGATCTTCCTGAAGTGGTCGAGTTGATGGCTTTGCTCAAGCGCTGGAACGCATCGACCAAAGCCACGGAGCGCGCCGAAATCTGGAATTCAATGCTGTCGATCTACACTGATCAGGTGTTCTCGATCGGTACGGTGAACGAAACACTTCAGCCCATTCTGGTGTCCTCGCGGCTGCGCAATCTACCTGACAAGGCACTCTTCGGCTATGACCCGACCGCCTATTTCGGTGTCTACATGCCGGATACATTCTGGCTTGGAGGCTCCTGAGCGTGCTTCGATATATTGTCTGGCGCATCGCTGTGATGGTTCCAACGCTGCTGGTCATATCGGCGCTGGTGTTCACCATCATCGAACTTCCACCGGGTGACTATTTCGACAGCTATGTCGCCGAGCTTCGGGCCCAGGGCGAAGCGGTAGATTCCGATCGCATCCAAATGATGCGGAAGGAATATGGTTTCGACCAGCCGCCCGTCATTCGCTACTTCTACTGGGTCGGCGGGATGCTGCACGGCGATTTCGGCTATTCCTTCGAGTATGAGCTGCCGGTTCGCGACGTCGTGGGGGACCGAATGTGGCTGACCGTGCTGGTTTCCTTCGTCACGATCATCTTCACTTGGCTCATCGCCTTTCCCATCGGCATGTACTCAGCCACGCATCAATACAGTTGGGGCGACTACGGCCTTACTCTCTTCGGCCTTCTCGGCCTTGCCATTCCGAATTTCATGCTGGCGCTGATCCTGATGTATTTCGCCAATATCTGGTTCGGCACCTCCATCGGCCATCTCATGGACCCGCAATATCTCAGTGAGCCGATGAGCTGGGCCAAGGCGAAGTCGATCCTCGCCCATCTCTGGATCCCGGTCTTGATCATCGGCACCGGGGGCACGGCAAGCATGATCCGGCGGCTGCGCGCCAATCTGCTTGATGAGCTTCACAAGCAATATGTCGTGACCGCGCGCGCCAAAGGCCTTCATCCCTTCAAGGCGCTCGTCAAATATCCGCTGCGCATGGCGCTCAATTTCTTCATTTCCGACATCGGCTCCATCCTGCCGGCCATCATATCCGGTGCCGAAATCACCGCGATAGTGCTGTCTTTGGAAACGACGGGGCCGATGCTGATCAGAGCGCTGCAAAGCCAGGACATGTATCTGGCAGGGTCTTTCCTGATGTTCCTCGCCTTCCTGACGGTGATCGGTGTCCTGATTTCCGACCTGGCGCTGGCGCTGCTTGATCCACGAATTCGTTTGCAGGGCGGCAGCACCAAATGAACACGCAATCGCCCCTGCCCGCTCCGGGTGCCCCGCTGCAACACTACGTTTCCATCGCGCCTTTTGACCTGCAATCCGTCGAGGCGATGACGGCGGAGCAGTCGAAGGTCTTTCAGGCGTCGCAGTTGCGGCTGATGTGGTGGAAATTCCGACGGCACCGGCTTGCCCTTGTGTCCGGCATATTTCTAGCAGCGCTCTATTTCGGGATACTGATCTGCGAGTTCCTGGCGCCCTACAATCTGCACACGCGCAACATGGACTACATCTATTCGCCGCCGCAGCGGGTGCACCTGTTCCATAACGGCCAGCTTGTCGGGCCCTTCGTCTATGGTCGCCAGATGACGCTGGATATGGACACACTCAAGCGGAACTACATCGACAACCAGGATGATGTTCAGCGGATTCGTTTCTTCTGCAAGGGCGACAGTTACCGGTTCTGGGGCCTGGTCGAAGGTGACTGGCATTTTGTCTGTCCTGCCGAAAACGGCCAGCTCTTTCTGGCCGGCACCGACAGGCTGGGGCGCGATGTGCTCTCGCGTATCATCTATGGCGCACGCATTTCACTGACAATCGGCCTTGTCGGCATCAGTTTCAGCTTCCTGCTCGGCATTGTCATAGGCGGACTGGCTGGCTATCACGGCGGTATCTTCGACCTGATCGTTCAACGGATAATCGAAGTTCTGCAATCGATCCCCAGCATTCCGCTATGGCTGGCTCTGGCGGCGATCATGCCGATAACCTGGAGTCCAATCCTGATCTATTTCGGCATCACCGTTATCCTCGGGCTGCTCCACTGGACCGGACTGGCGCGGGCCGTGCGTTCAAAGCTTCTGGCCTTGCGCGAGGAGGATTACGTTCTGGCCGCGCAATTGATGGGCGCCAGCAGCAGCCGCATTATCCGGCGGCACCTCATTCCCGGTTTCATGTCGCATCTGATCGCGACGGCGACGATCTCCATACCCGGCATGATCCTGGGCGAGACGGCGCTGAGCTTCCTTGGGCTGGGCCTGAGGCCACCGACAACCAGCTGGGGCATCCTGCTAACCGAGGCGCGCAGCGTCAGCGTGATCGCGTTCTATCCATGGCTGCTTTTGCCGATGCTCCCCGTCGTTCTCGTCATCTTGGCGTTCAACTTCCTCGGCGACGGCTTGCGGGACGCCGCAGACCCCTACAAGTGAGATCGCTATTCCGCCGCCGCCGGGCCGCCGGCTCCACCCGGTATGGTCCCTGCCGGCCGCCCGTACGGTTATTGCAGTGCTCATCGTCCGCCCGTATATGTGCCGACACGCAATCGAGATTAGCGCCTCGCCTTCGGGATGCACTCGTGAACAGTTCTTCGCGGGCATTGCCGATCTCTTGATCTGGTTCAGGACACACAAAAGCATATGAGTCGTCTCGAGAATTTCATCAGCAGGATGACCGCACAGCGTGACATTCTCGATCACGTCTGCCCCGAGGTGGCGAAGATGGAGGGGCTTGTGCTCGAGCTCGGCCTCGGCAATGGCCGGACGTTCCACCATCTGCGCGAGCGCCTGCCCGGGCGTCGGATCGTGGTGTTCGACCGCGAAGTCGGCGCACACACCAGTTCAATTCCCGAAGCTGAAAACCTCGTGCTCGGCGAAATACGCGAGACGGCCCGTAAGTTCATTGGCATCGAAGCCGCCCTTGTTCATGCCGACATCGGCACCGGCTATGATGATCGCGATGCAGTGACCGCTACCTGGCTTCCCGATCTGATTGCGAGCCTGCTTCGCGTCGGCGGCTTCGCGGTCAGTGGCACGCCGCTCGATCACCCGCTGCTGCAACGCCTCCCGGCGCCGACGTCCGAGCCCGCCGATCGTTATTTCCTCTGCAAGCGCGTGTGAGCGGCCGAGAGCGCTTCACGGAAACGCTGCTCCAGCTCTTTGTTTTAACGCAATTCCCAAGAGAAAGCGTTACGCGCTTTCCCGGGAAAGCCGTTTCAGGCTTTTCCTGGAATTGCTCTGGAATTCCTCAGGTGATTGTATACACCGCGATCTCCCGCTCAATGCCGCGCAGCGAGACCTCGTGAGGCACGGGCGTCAGCGCGTTCCTGCGCAACAGATCGGCGGTGAGATTGTCGTCGACCACCGCACGGGTGGCGAAGATTGCCTGTGGGTTGGCCAGGTTCTGGACCCGTGATGCAATGTTGACCGTCTGGCCAAAATAGTCCTGCCGCTCGTTCATGGACACTGCGATGCAAGGGCCGGCATGGACTCCGATCTTGAGCAGCAGATCCTCGCGCCCGCTTTTTTCATTGAGCGCACGCATGGCCTCGCGCATCCTGAGGGCCGCGGCAATCGCACGATCAGGCGTCGCGAAGGTCGCCATCACCGCATCACCGATCGTCTTCACCACCGCGCCCGCCTCCGCCGCGACAATCTCGTGCAGCACCTGGAAATGCTCGCGCACGAGATCGAAGGCTGAAAGATCGCCCACCCGCTCGTAAAGCTCGGTCGATCCGCGCAGGTCGGTGAACAGGAAGGTCAGGCTGGTGATCTTCAGCCGCTGGTTGATGTCGAGCGTGTCCGTGCGATAGAGATCGCGGAACGTCTGGTTGGTTAGCAGGCGCTTGGCGGTCAGGAAGGGCCGGCGCTTGCCCAGGAAATCATGCAATGCGTGGCCGGCGATGAAGACCGTCGGCAGCACGCGGGTGTCGGTCCTGTTTTCCAGCGAAATGCGCAAAGGGCCTGGTTGCATCTCCAACGTCTGGTTCTGGACATGGTCGCGGTCGAAAACCAATGAGAGGCTTCGGCGCTCCTTTGTTGGTTCGCCCTTAGCGTCGATGAACTGCGCTGAATGCGTGACCGGCTCGAAGACGATGACGAATTCAGATGGAAGCTGTATGGGCAGAACCGCCTTTTCACCGGGCGCAAGCTCGATATCTTCCAGCGAGAACGCTTCAATCTTCTCCGCGAAATCCTCTTCCGGCAGATCGGCGCCGGACGCCCAGTAGATCTGGCGGAAGTATTCTATCAACGGCAGTTCGTGCGGATTGTGGGCGGCAATCCTGCGTATGCGGGGACTGACGGTGAATGTCACCTCGACCATCTCGTCGAGGGTCGGCGAATAGCCCTGGGAGCACAGCGCGCAGGTGTATTCGTCCTTCTGCATTGTTTTCAGCGTGGCGTTGGTGTCGAGCACGCCGCCGCAGCCGGGGCACAGAACATTCCAGGAGATGTCGAAGATGCCCACCCGCGCCGCATGGAGAAAGGCGCTGATGGTGCGTTCCTCGTCGAGGCCATTCTTGCTGGCGAAGGCCAGCGCATTGATGCGGCAAAGTTCGTGGTCCTTGCCCTCGGCGATGGTTCGCCGGATCGCGTCGATTGCCTGCGGATCGACATCGGTCGATTGCCGCAGAAGCGAGAACAGATCCTGAGCTTCGGTCATCGTGCAGGCTCCGGAAAATGCGCCTCCCAGGCGTGTTCGCCGGACCGGTCTTCGGTCCGCGCACACCATCTTACGTCGAAAGGGATCAAACGGCCATTCGAATGGATAGATCTGGTGACAGCTCAATTTGAATTCGGCGGATTTTCACCGGCCGCAAGCGGCACTATGATGGGTACATGGCGCATTCATCTTTGGGGCTTTCTCCCGTGCCGACATCCGACAACCCGCCATTTCCCGCGGCATTGCGGCTTTTCTCGGCAGGGGTCATTATCGTCTTGATCGTCGGCGCCGGCCTGTTTTTCGCGCCTGCGTTGGTCAAGCCGCGCTGGCCCTGGCCCGTCACGCCATTCAGTGCCCGCTTTCTCGGCGGCTTCTACGCCGCCGAAATGGCAGTGATGGCGGCGCTCTTGTTCTGGAATCGCTGGTCGCCGGGCAGGCTCGTGCTGTTCATGGCTCTCATCTTCACCGTAATCGTGTCGGCGGTTTCGTTGATCAATCTCGGCTATTTCAACTTTGGGCGCAAAGCGACCTGGCTCTGGTTTCTGGTCTATCTTGGTTCGGTCGCGGTATCCGGGTTGTTCCTGTGGCGGGCAAGGGCCCGTCCGTCAGCAAATGGCGTGACCCTAAGCCCCGCATGGCGCAGCTACATGTTGGCGGAAACGGCGATCCTTGGGGTCTATGGCTTCGGCATGTTGCTGTTTCCCCTGATGGTCAGCAGCACCTGGCCATGGCCGGTCGATCCCTTCCACGCCCAGGTCTACAGCGCCATTTTCTTTGCCGGCGCTGGCGGCACTTATCTCGTCTGGAAAAGGGCGCCCCGCGAAGAATTGCTGGTGCTAGGCCTGGCGCAATTTCTGGTCGGCCTGCTTTCCATCCTTGGCCTCGTTATCACCGACGCCGCGGTGCATCGGATCGACTGGACGGCGGCCGCTACATTGGGCTGGCTCGCCCTTTTCGGCTGGATCGGCATCAGCGGCGCCTTCAAACTCTACACGGCCTCCCGGTATTTTGGTTCGCAATCGGCAGCATAGGCTGCAGAGACGGCTGGATTTTCAGGTGACGTCCGGTGCATCGTGCCGGGCCGATTGCCTTCGCCGGGAAAGTCATGACCAGCACGACCTCGCCATCCGAGAAAATCCAGCCGCAGCTCCGGGCCGTCCGGGCAAGCGATGCGGAGGCGCTTTGCGCTATCTTCAACATGCCGGGCTTCCGCTGGGGGACGCTCAGGATGCCCTTCGAGACGGTGGATCAGGTGGAGCGGCGCATCGCCAAGTCCGGCCAGGAAACCACCTGGATCGTCGCCGAATTGGACGGCAAGGTCGTCGGCCATGGCAGCCTGGTCGTGCAAAGCTCGCCACGCCGTTCGCATATCGGCGAGATCAATATCGGCCTAGATGATGGCTTTGTCGGCAAAGGTATCGGCTCTGCCATCCTTGGCGCTCTGCTTGACGTGGCCGACAACTGGCGCGCCCTGAAGCGGGTCGAATTGACCGTCTATGCCGACAACGAGCCGGCCATCCGTCTCTACACCAGCCACGGCTTCGAGGTTGAAGGCCGGCATGTGAAGGCCGGTCTTACCAACGGGCAGTATCACGACCTCCTGAGCATGGCCCGGTTGCGGTTCTGATGACCGCCGTCTTCGCCCCAGTCCCCCCCGTGGAAATTCTGGCTGTGCTGTCGCTGCTCTGCCCGGAAGTCGCGCGTGACATCGAGCAGAACTGGAATGCTCCAGTTTCCGACTACGCCCGGCATCTGTGGCGGCCGGTGGCAAGGCCTGCATCCGGCCCGGCGATCGCTGCCCGCTCGATCCTGCGCGAGGTCCTGCACCAACGCCTCGGCGTGATCATGCAGCCTGAGGAAATCGGCAAGGCCCTCGACGAGTTCGAGCACAGACCGGTGATTCAGTCCGGTCTGCACTGCCTACTTCTGATGGACCGGATCACCTTCGATGCCCTCCTGCTTGCCTGGCTCGGCGCGGTCGAAAACGAGCTGTCAGCCTTCGTCGGCTTCATGGGAACGACGATGACCATGGAGACAATTGGCCGGGAGGGGCCTGGATGGCTTGATCTCGGAGACGACAAGGTCAACCTGTTTGGCATGGGGCGCCACAAGCTGTGCAGCAAAAGCGCCTGCGCGGCCGGTCCCGTCTCCCTCAACAAGCGCGCGCTCGAAGCGATGGGCGATGAAACGGATGCCAGCCGCTGGCTAGGTACACTGCTTGCCAGTCAGGATAAGGTCTTTGGAACCGCCGCCGATGCCATGACAGCCCTCAACGAGGATCTGGTCGCCAATTGGGATCGTTCCGGCATGGCCCTGCCGGTTTTCATCGATGATCGGCTTGCCGCGGCTGTCATGGCGCGGCACCTACAATATGACGGCAGTCTTCTTTCCAGGCTGCTCATCGAACCCGCAAGACGCCAGCGTCTCGAATATGCCTTGCAAGAGGCCGCATCGGCCCCATTCGGCAGATTCCTGCCCAATGCCACAGACTATTTCTGGGGCATCCGCGAGGAGCGCGTGCGCAAGCTCGTTCTTGAGAACGGGTACCTGATCGAGCCTGACAAGCCGCATGGTCTTTCCATCCCGTTCGAGCGGCCACATCTCAAGCAGGCGCTGCTGGACGGCGTGCTGCTGCCGAACTTGTTCCTGACGTTCCTCGTTCTTGCCATATTGCCGCGGGTGCGGGTTGTCGGCGGCCTGAGACAGATTGGCTATGTAGCGCTTTTCCACTCGATCCTCCTGGCTGCGTTGGACGAAACCGCGCCGGAAGAGCGTGATCTGGCTGCGGAGCTGCAGGTAAGGGAAAATGCCTGGGGCACCCGGGTCATCGATGAAAAGATCTCGGTCCGCGAGCAGCTTGCCGGCCTCCCGGACGGGGAGCTCTTCGCGGACCTGCTCCGGCAATACCGTTCGCGGACATTTGCCGAAACCACCGACAACCTGAAACTGGTTCGCGAAAACGCGCGATGGCGCAAGATCGGCCAAGCCTACGGCGTCTGATCCGGCCGCATGGCCTCACCTGTCATTGCACTATACCGGCCTTGCGGAGCCCCTCCACCACGAGTTCGAAATCGGCAGGGTTCTTGTAGGGCAGGACTTTGCGACGGTATTCCAGCGAATAGTCGGGATTGACGCGAAGCACCTCCTGCCATGCTGCCCGGGCCTCGGCGAAACGGCCCAGATGGCCGTAGCTGGCGGCCAGAAGCGCCCGCGAGACGTCAGTGACAGCGTTGCGAGCCAGCCGTTGCATTAGGAGGTCAACGGCCTCTTCGTACCTTCCCAGTTGAAACAAGGCCAAAGCCTGGAAGTGCAGAAGCACATCCGGAAAATAGGGATTCAAGATCTTCCCCCGGGCAAAACTCTCGAGGGCGTCCTCGGATCTGCCCGAATAGTACAGCGCCTCGCCGAGAACGACGTGCGCTTCGGCGAAGTTCGGATTGAGGACTAGCGCGCGCTCGGCCTCGTAGATGGCCCCATCGTGTCGTCGTGTGTACAGCTTGGCAATAGCAAGCGCCCAGTGCGCCCAGGGATCGCTGCCATCCAGCGTTACCGCTCGCGTTGCGGCCTCTTCCGCTTGCGCCATCGATTCCGGCGGCGACGCACTCCACCGGTTCAGGTAATCGAGTCCGTGCGTGAGGGCCAGGAATGCGTGGGCAGAGGCAAACTTCGGGTCCAGTTCGATGGCACGTTGCAAGAGGTCGCGGGCCGCGACGTTCGTTTCCCTCGTCAGCCGGTGCCACAGCTCCCTGCCCCGCAGGAAATAGTCATACGCCTCCGTGTTGCGCGGGTCCTCGGGCGCCAGCCGCTGCCGATCACCCTCAGTCAGATTGAGCGCCAGCGCGCCGACGATCTGCTGCGTCACGTCGTCCTGCACGGCGAATATGTCGGTCAGGTCGCGATCGAACCGCTCCGCCCAAAGATGGCCGCCCGAAATTGCATCGATGAGCTGCGCGGTGATGCGCACCCGGTTCCCCGACTTGCGTACGCTGCCCTCAAGGACATGCCGCACGCCGAGTTTCGTGCCCACCTCCTGCACATGGACGTTCTGGCCCTTGAACGTGAACGACGAATTGCGTGCGATGACGAAGAGTTGCGACAGTTTCGACAGCGCCGTGATGATGTCTTCGGAGATGCCGTCGGCGAAGTAGTCCTGTTCGGCGTCACCGCTCATGTTAGCGAACGGCAGCACGGCGATCGACAGCTTCGGCGGCGCTGCCGTCGCCGGCCGGCTCGTCGCGGTTTCCGAGGTCGCGGCCGCCTTGGTCCCGGCGCTGCCGACTAGCAGCGAATAGACCCTGATCGGCTCGGCGATGTTCTTGAGCTGTGTGCTGCCGAGATCGCTGACCGAGAGGTCGAGCCTCGCCTTGACCTGGCGATAGGCATCCTCGGACAGGCAGATGGCGCCGGGTGCCGCGAGCCCCTCCAGACGCGAGGCGATGTTGACGCCGTCGCCCATCAGGTCGCCGTCGCTTTCTTCGACCACATCTCCCAGATGGATGCCGATCCTGAACTCGATACGTCGGTCCTGCGGCACGCCGGCATTGCGCTCAACCATACCATTCTGAACCTCTATGGCGCAGCGCACGGCATCCACCACACTCCGGAACTCAACCAGCGCCCCATCGCCGGTGCGCTTGATCACCTGGCCGTGGTGCACTGCGATGATCGGATCGATCAGGTCGCTGCGCAGTGCCCGCAACCTCGCCAAAGTACGATCTTCGTCCGCGCTCGCGAGCCGGCTATATCCGACCACATCCGCAGCTAGAATTGCGGCTAGCTTACGATTCTCGCTCAACGGTCCGTCTCCTCACCTCCATGATAGCAGGAAGACCAAACCAAGAGGGAACTTTCGCAACCGACAGCCACGCAGAAACCCGAATTGGCTTCGCGCTGCCACGGGGCCCACCCGATCGCGATGCCCATTTGCGCTACCGCTTGCCGGTCGACGGCTATCGGTTCATGCTTGTGAATACCCTGGCCGTGAAGTGCGTAGGGAGATCACGCCGTCACGGCCCCTAGTGAGGTCTGGTTCGATGGACTGCGCAGGCTGCGGTTTCAAAGTTGAGGGCGGTTATGCTTTCTGTCCGAAGTGTGGCAAGCGCCAGCCCGTGCCATGCGCCAGTTGCGGCTATCCTTGCGCACCTGATTTCGAGTTCTGTCCGAAATGTGGGGCAAGCGTCGGTGCGCCTGCAAAAGCCATCGAACGGCCTGCTCCGACACCAAGCCGAACCATTGTGCCGCCTTCTCGAACTCCGTCGCTGCTTGCGAACATCGATAGCGACGAAGGGCTGTATCCCATCTCTGACGCCGATCGCCGGACGGTAACCGTCCTCTTTGCCGACCTTTGCGGCTTCACGACACTCAGCGAGCAGCTCGACCCCGAGGTCATGCAAACGCTGCAGAACGAACTGTTCAAGGAATTGACGGCGGCCGTGCGAAACTTTGGTGGTTTCGTCGACAAATTCATCGGCGATGCATTGCTCGCTTTGTTCGGTGCGCCGGTCGCGCATGAGGACGATCCGGAACGTGCGCTTCGCGCCGCTCTCGACATGATCGCCCGGACGGCGCGGCTCGGCAAAAGCACCCCCCACGCCGGCTCGCCTCTATTACTCCACATCGGCATAAACACTGGTCCGGTCGTTACTGGACGATTAGGCATCGGCACCGCCAAATCCTATTCGGTGACCGGCGACACGGTAAATACAGCGCAACGCCTGCAATCGCTGGCCGCACCGGGTGAAGTGCTGGTAGGCGAACTCACTCACAGACTGACCCGGCATGCCTTCTCTTACGAGTCGATGGGTGATGTCGTGCTTCGCGGCAAGGCTGGCAGTGTGCTCGTCCATCGACTGGATGCACCGCTTGCGGCGCCGCGTGCAGCGCGTGGGCTCGAGGCGCTCGGCCTCAGCGCGCCGATGATAGGTCGTGCTGCGGAGCTCAATAGAATGCTGGCGAGCCTGGATCAGGCGTGCGGCGGCTCGGCCCAACTTGTCCGCCTCGTCGGAGAAGCCGGCATCGGGAAATCGCGGCTGGTGAAGGAGTTCGTCGCCCGTGTCGGCGACGAGGATCGTTTCCGCAACGTCGCCGTGCGACAGGCCACGTGCTCACCGCTGGGCGAACAATCATTTGGCGCTTTGGGTGCAGTGGTGCGCAGTGCTGCCGGGATAATGCAAAACGACAATGGGGACGAAATGCGGGGGAAGCTCGCAGGCTTGCTTGCCGATCTCGGCCTGCGGGGCGAGGAGGCGAACCAGCTGATGCCTTTGCTCTACCATGTGCTTGGCCTTGGCGACCCCGATGCCACCTTGCAGCATGTCGAACCCGAGCAGCTACGGCGGCAAATTCTCTACGCGGTCCGTACCATCATCGAACGGCGGCTTGCGTTGTCGCCGCTGTTGATTGTCGTCGAAGACCTGCACTGGGCCGACGCCGTTTCGCTCGAGGCACTGCGTTTCGTGATGGACAGGTTGGAACGCACGCGGTTGATGGTGCTGGTCACGCATCGCTCGGCGCCGGACAGCGGCCAGCTCGACTCAAGTCGGGTCAGTCACACGGCACTCAGGCTTTCGCCGCTCAACAGCGATGAAGGACGCAGCCTGCTGGCGGCGCTTTTCGGCGAGAGCTGGGTAAGCTCCGCGGGAGGGCTCGTCGATCAGATCCTCGAGCGGGCGGGCGGCAACCCTCTTTTTGTAGAGGAGATCGTGCGCGGCCTTATCGATCGCGGTGTACTGATGCGCGAGGGCCAGCGATGGCGGACTGTGGCAGGCGAAGTCGCTACCGACATTCCCGCCACTATCCAGGCAATGTTGCTTGCTCGCGTCGACCGGCTGCCACAAGAGGTGCGCCGGTTGGCCCAGGAAGCCGCGGTAATCGGCCCGCGCTTCGATGCCACACTTCTGAAGACCGTGACAGCCGACCCCGCCCGGCTAGAAGCCGGCTGCGAACTGCTTTGCGATGCGGAAATCATCGAGGAAGTTGCCGGATCAGGCTCTGTCTCGTCGCAAAGCTACCGCTTTACGCAAACCTTGCTGCAGGACGTGATCTACCAGAATCTGCTCCTGCAACGCCGGACCGAAATCCACGGGCGGATAGGTGCTGCCTTGGAGCAACTGTGCGGCGATAATCCGGAACGGCTCGAGGATTTGACCGTGCTCGGTCATCAGTTCGCCCAGAGCGCCGAGCGGGAGAAGGGCGCGCATTACCTGCAGGCGGCCGGCGATCGCGCTCGCATGATATACGCCAACGACGACGCCCTTCGTTTCTACGAGCGAGCACTGGCTGCGTTGGAGACGACCGGGCAAACACCGCTCAAACTGACGATTGCCGAGCGCATTGCCGATTTGAGCGGCCCGGCGGGCCGCCGCGAGATCGCGCACCACCACTACGAGGCGGCGTTGCAGGCATACCGCGAGTCGGCCGATCGCGTAGCGTCGGCGCGAGTTTTGCGTAAGATCGGTCGGCTGCTCTGGGACGTCGGCAAGCGGGACAACGCGGAATCCCGCTACGCTGAAGCGGCAGCGCTCCTCGATGGAGCGGATGCTCCGATCGAGCAGGCGCATCTCTGGGAAGAACGTGGCCGACAGGCGTTCCGGAGCGGAGATCACGCTCTCGCGGCAAAATGGGCGGACGCGGCGTTGGATTGCGTACGCACTCTGACAACGGAGCATGTCTCCGAGGTAGGGCGTGAGGCCACTCTTGTGACCGCCGAGGCCCTCAATACCAAGGCTGTCGCGCTGGCTCGCCTTGGGCGAAACCGTGAAGCCGTGGGTCAGGTCGAGCACAGCATTGAATTGGCCGAAGCCGCCGGTCTGCTGGGCGCGGCCTGCCGTGGCTACACCAATCTCGGCGTGCTTTACACGACCATCGATCCGGCAAAGGCGATGGAGGTCTGCCGACGCGGTCTTGAAGTCGCGCGCCATATTGGTGATTTGGGCTTCCAGGCGCGCCTTCTCGCCAATCTGGCGGTCGCTTGTTGTACTTTCACGGATCGCTGCCCAACGGAGGGCGTGCCTGCTGCCGAGAAGGCCATCGAGATCGACCGGGCGCTCGACCAGCGCGAGCACCTGCCGGTACCATTGATCGTGCTTGGGCAGATCCACCAGTGCAACGGCCGTCCGGAACTGGCCGTTGGCTTGTTCCAAGAAGCACTGGACGTAGCCCGCGAAACGGGCGAACCCCAACTGCTGTTTCCGTGCTATGATGGTCTCGCAACGCTTAATCTCGACCTCGACAATCTGGCTGAGGCCGAACGGTACTTTTCCCTGGCGCAGGGTATATGCGCCCAGCACGGGCTCGACCCGGAAGCGCTTGTGGTGCTGCCCTTTCTCGATTAGCCGGGGTTGGAGGTCCGAAATGTCCGCGCGTATTGACTTGGTACCGCTTCAACCGGGCGACCGTGCGCCGAACTTGGTACTCGACGCCATTACCCAGGAAGGCAAGATCGCGCTTGACGACTTTCGCGGACAAAAGCCGGTGTTGGTTGGCCTGTTTCGAGGTCTGCATTGTGCGTTTTGCCGGCGCCATATCGCCGCCCAGGCGCGGCTCGATCCGGAGCTGCGTGAAAAGGGCGTGCAGAGCCTGACGGTGGTCAACACGCCGATCGAACGGGCGCGTCTCTATTTCCGCTACCACCCGATGCCGAATCTGCTTGCGGCCTCCGACCCTGAACGCGCTTCACATCGTGCTTTTGGACTGCCCAATCTCGAATTCACCCAAGACGAGACGAACTGGCCGTACAAGGTCTCGATGGCAGCGGCAAAGGATATGCGGGTCGACATACCAGGCGAGTTGCCCGGTCCAATGGATCCTTTTGCGGCCAGCGAATTCCTCGACAAGAAGGACAATTACGAAGTGACCGAAGCCGACGCGCAGATGATGGCGACGGGACACGGACAACTGATCGGTCAGTTCCTATTGGACCGGCAGGGGATCGTTCGCTGGAGCTTCACGGAGGTTCCAGAAGGTGGACGATATATGTTTGGGGCGGCGAGCCCGCAGGAGCTGATGTCAGCCGTGTCCCAAGTCGCCCAATAGATCGTCGGAAGACTGCATTGCTGCCATTTGCAAGCGGACAATGAAGGTCACCATTGGGTCAAAACTTCGCGTTACAGCTTAGGGCTTGAGGCGCGTGGGCTCCAGGGTCGGCACTGTCGCGCGGCAAATCAGGCCGGGAGCCGCCACATTCGCACACGACCGGTACCACGCAATTCCGTTTCCTCGAGTGGGTCGCAAGCAAAATTTGGTCCAAGCATTTGGCGAGTTGCATCCGAAATACGGATTTCATCGGGCTCCGCGGACGTTTGAATACGCGAGGCGAGATTAACGGTGTCGCCCCACAGGTCATAGGCGAACCGCCTCTTGCCTATGACGCCCGCGACGATTGGGCCTGAGTGAATTCCAATTCTGAGTGTCAGCGGTTCTCCCGCGAAGCGTTCGCGCTTAACCGCCTTGCGCAGCTCAAGTGCATAGCGCGCGAGGGCCTTTGCATGATCGGATCGCGCGGTGGGCAGGCCAGCGACCACCATCACACAATCGCCGATTGTCTTGATCTTTTCGCAGCCGTATCGTTCAGAGAGCCGATCCGCCGCCTTGAAGAAGTAATTTAAAATAGCGAGCGTCGTCACGGCTCCGACGCTCCGCGCTCGTTCCGTAAAACCGACTATGTCGGCAAAAAGCACACTCACTTCTGCGTGGTTGTCAGCAATTTTTTTGTGCGCTTTTAACCGCTCCGCGATCGACGCCGGAAGAATGTTGAGGAGCAGGGTTTCGGCGCGCTGGTATTCACGCGCCAATCCCTCCTGGCTCTTCCTCAACGCCTCGTTCGTCGATTGTAATTTCTCGTTGAGTTGACGCTCCCTCTCTTGCAGGAGTGTCATTTCATAAGCCTTTTGTTGAAGCCGCTGCCTATTGTCGCGTTCGGCAGTGGCGTCAAGAAAGAGCAGCCACACGCAGGCATTGTCAGCAAAAAAATGAAGGTCCGCGACACGCCCGCCGGGCAGCTCGACCATGGCAATGTGAAACGGAAGCTCCGGGCAAGGCAGCAAACCTTCCATGAATTCAAGCTGCTCGGCAACAGGCTCGCCAATGCGAAGCGACGAGAGCCCGTAGTGCTCAACATTACCGCCCTTAGCAGCTATGCAAAGCCGGGCGTCGATTTTCAGATATGCGACAGAGTTGCCATTGTAGAAGAAATTAAAAATCCAACTTCTGACTTCTCTTGGCAATCCATGCATGGTCTATTTGGTTACCATCAAAGCAAGTTGACGAAACGCATCATCAACATTCTCACCCGAGAGCGCACTCGTTAGATAGATTTGCCATCCACGCTGCCTCAGTTCGTCAATCTCACTATCCGATATTGCCCACCGATCGTCCAGATCGGATTTGTTGAACAGCAATACAAACGGCATGGCGCCGAATTCGGCTTCGACCCGTTCGCGTAGCGTGAGCGCCACGGCAAGAGTGGCGGCGCGGGTTCCATCGACGACAAGCACAAGCCCGGTTGCACCTCGCACATAGCTGACGCGGAATGAGCCGATATCGTCTTCACCGGCTAAATCCCACAAAATCAGATCCACGGTTTTGTCCGGGAGCGCGACACTCTTCTTGTCGATTTTCACTCCCACCGTGGTCAAGTAGGTTTCTGAAAAGATGCTCTGCACATACCTGCGCACCAGACTCGTCTTCCCGACAGAGAACCCGCCCAGCATGCAGATTTTTTTTTGCAACATCTTGGGCCCCGCTAGTCCAGGTTTACCGAAATCGAGACCCGGCGATTGGTGGAGCTCCCGGTTTGACTATTTTCTGGCACCAGCGGTTCAAAAGTGCCCGCGCCCCGAACCAGCAGCAGTTCCGGAGCGACTCCGCGCTTGTTGAGAAGCGCGCGAACTGTCTCGGCGCGGGCTGCACTGATCGACGCGTTGGCCGTCTCACGGCCCGTGGTGTCCGAATGCCCGGTCAACATGAACCGTGCTGTTACGCCTGACTTGCGGGCATCTTGGGCGAATTCCTTTATTTGATCCGCCAACCTGTCGAGAACCGGCAACTGCTCCGGTCCCGGCACAACTTTGCCGGAAGAGAAGAAAATATCGGTCGCCTGGATGGCTTCTCTCAAATAATTAAGGTCTGCAAGGTTCAGCTCACGCAGCTGCGAGACATCCAGAACCACTCCGTCCGCCGAAAGTTGTTCGGCGGCGGCCTGCGCCCGGTTGATCCAGCCGGCAGAAGCCTCACCCACGACAAGGATGCGACCCTGGACGATCGAAAGCTGAACCGATTTCGGCGGGGACAGCGACGCCGTCAGCCGCTTCACCACGAACTTTGGATCAAGGCTCTGATAGAATTGCCACTGTGAATGAACGCGCGCAGGATCAATCTGCGTTCCGGACAGCAGAGCTTGCGGGTCGGCGGCAAGCGGGTCTCTCAGGCCGGAAATGTAGAATTGTCCGCCGCTCGTCCGTTGTTGGGCGACGATGATTCCCGATTGGGCCTCAAGTCGCGCGACATAATACTGCCAGTGCTCCGCCTCGCGTGCTTCGGGGCTCACATCACGAACCTTGGAGATGTCGAGTTCCGGTCCGCCTGCCGAAAGCTGTCGGGCCGCTGCGCGCGCCCGATCTATCCAAGTGTCGGGAGCCTCACCCTCGGCAACGATGCGACCCTCGACGATCGAAAGCCGAACCGATTTCAGCGGATACAGCAACGCCGTCAGCCGCTTCAACACGAACTCGGGCTCAAGGCTCTGATAGAATTGCCACTGCGAATGAACCCGGGCGGGATCGACCTGCGTTCCCGACAACAGCGACTGCGGGTCGGCGCCAAGCGGGTCTCTCATGCCGGAAATGTAGAATTGGCCGTCGCGTATCTTTTGTTCGGCAACGATGATGCCCGGCTGGGTCTCCAGTTGCGACACATAGGCCTGCCAGCGCTCCGCCTCGCGTTCTTCGGGGTCACGGACCCTGGAAATATCGAATACCGGCCCGCCTGCTGAAAGCTGCCGGGCGGCGGCCTGCGCCCGGTCGATCCACGTGGCAGCAGCCTCACCTTCGGCAACGATGTGATCGTTGACGATTGAAAGCCGCACCGAATTCGGCGGGGACAGCGACGCCGTCAGTCGCTTCAACACGAACTCCGGTTCAAGGCTCTGATAGGATTGCCACTGCGAATGGACCCTGCCGGGATCGACCTGTGTCCCGGACAGCAGAGCTTGCGGGTCGGCGGCAAGCGGGTCTCTCAGGCCGGAAATGTAGAATTGGCCGCCCCTCACCGTTTGTTGGGCGACGATGATGCCTGGCTGGGTCCCCAGTCGCGACACATAGGCCTGCCAGTGCTCTGCCGCGCGTGCTTCGGGGCTCACATCACGAACCTTGGAGATGTCGAATTCCGGTCCGCCTGCCGAAAGCTGTCGGGCCGCTGCGCGCGCCCGATCTATCCAGGTGTCGGGAGCCTCACCCTCGGCAACGATGCGATCCCCGATGATCGAAAGTCGTACTGAATCCGGCGGAGCCAGCGACGCCGTCAGCCGCTTCAACACGAACTCGGGCTCAAGGCTCTGATAGGATTGCCACTGCGAATGAACCCGGGCGGGATCGACCTGCGTTCCAGACAACAGCGACTGCGGGTCGGCGGCAAGCGGGTCTCTCAGGCCGGCAACATAAAATTGGCCGCCGCGTATCTCTTGTTCGGCAACGATGATGCCCGGCTGGGTCTCCAGTCGCGATACGTAGGCCTGCCATCGCTGCCCGGATTGCCAGGAAAGAAAGAACCAACCGCCTGCCAGACTCAAAAGCAGCAGAGCCAGAGCCACCACCAGCCACGGAAAACCCTCGTTTGACTCCTCCTGCTTCAGCTCGACGCAGGTCCGCAACTGCGCCTCTATGCCGGCCAACTGCGAACTGTCACCGTCAAACTCCACTAAAGCCTGCGAGCATTCCTCATGGATACGAAGCAATACATCGCGAACTATTTCATGCAGTTCTTCTGGCGGATTTCCTCGGATCACCGAAACCAGGGTCGCAAACGGTCCAACTTCCGACCAGAGACGAAGGTCGCCAAAACGAATTGTGTCCAGGCCGCTCTGCTCTTTCTCGTTAAATGAATCTTTCACAAAATCTTGAATTGCACTAAGCATCGAAGAAATGAGTTGAGGATCTTCGCTCGTCGCATTGTCCGCAGTTACATGCGCTATCAAAAGACCCGAATTGCGATTAATGAGAAAGACGTGCTCGACACGATAGATAAGAGAATGCTTCAGTACAACTTCAGAGAAGCTAGCACCAGTCCTCCAGGATTCGAGTCTCCACTTGAGCCCATGCCAGGTAAATATATGTCTTAAAGTTTCATTCAGCGACTGAAAGGTCTGGTCGATCTTTTCCCCGATCGACTTGCGAATTGCTGGCAGAAACACCGGGTATAATATATCCGTCAGCGTACGCGGGCTCTTCTGGATCGACCGTTGGACAGCCCTTTCGACAGCTGGCGCAAGGGCCTCGCCGAGTTGCGCATGAGGCGCTCGTGCGGCCGCACTGGGAAGCACGTCGCCCACTGCTGCCGCAAGCTGCTCCGGTTCGTCGAGCAGATGCGTAACTCGTGAAAGCTCCGAAATTTCGCGGCTGACCAGCAACTGGCGCAGCGTTTCCATGCGAGGATCGGCGGTTGGAACTCCGCCGAGACGCGCACGGTAGTCCGGATCAACGTTCCGGGCAATTTCGATCAAAAGACGGGCCAGAGCCTCGCGATCAATCTCTGTATCGTTCGAGGCTGTTTTTTTTGGAAGGCTGATTGGGTCGACGGTCGACGTCAAGTTCCGATCAACTCACTTTCCAGCTACGCTCCGAGTTGGTCTTGCTGCCGACGGGATCCTGATTCAGACATTTTGCAACCTCGACAAACAGGCCAGCCAAAAGATTTCGGTCGGTCTTGACGTTGCCGAGATCGGAAAACATTTTCTCCATCAGCATCTGAATGCCTTCATTCTTTTGCTTGATTTCCTCACGCAGCAAATGATCGTTTCGATTTATCCGGTCCGCAATTTCGCGCTCAAGCTCGTTCAATTGATCCGACAACGCGCGCACCTGCTTTTCAAGTGCCTGGTTTTGCTCGCGAAGATTCCGGTCAATCTCCTTGTCGGCGTCGGCTCGCGCGTCTTTTTCGTTCCGCAATTGCGCCGCAAGCGAGTCGACCTGCTTTTTCGCATTTGACTCATACATTTCAAGATTGCGCTTGGCCTCGGATTCGACATCCTTGAAGCGCTGCAAGACCCGTTCTTCAAGCTTGGAAAAGCGGCGGTCATAGTCCTGCATCTGGTTGCCGAACAGCAGATCACGTATCTTGTCGACACCTACAGCGTCGCCGGGGGTCCCGCTCTCGCGAGCCTGGCCCGCCATGAAGGCCAGCCCGTTTGCGTCTGCATTACTTGTCAGATTTGCGTCCGCTTTATTTGCCGGAGAAGCGGTACTCGAAGATTCCTTGGCCATCCCTATACCCTTCATTTAAACAGCAGCCACCGTACTAATTTAGCAACTTATAAAGATGTCAGCAAAATACCGGGCTCGCAAGCCGGAATTTTTTCGGCTTAAGCCGGTTCGCGCGTAAATTTCGAGCGCCTTAGATCCATCATCAAGCAACTGCAGCGCTCGCAGTTCGGCCGCGGTTCCGAGTGGTCGATCCGGATCAGCTTGCGCTCGCGTCTTCGCCGCGATTATCTTTTTTGCCGAAGGTCGCAACTCTAAGGCGTCGGGCATGAGCGCTTGCCATTCAAGCCTGTCTTCAAGTCTTTTTTCTTGCCCCTAATTCGCCCCGATCTTGACAGGGCAGTGCTGCCATCCGATGCCGTTATGCGGTTTTGACATTCGCCGACTCTTGCCGAAGAAAACGAAAGCTCGATGATGCAGAATGCTACCGCAAGGCGGTGTGGTACCGATGTTCAATGTCGAGCAAAGCATCGGCGCAATGCATGCCGGCAGCCGCCGGCAGACCTACCAGATAGTGGATATAGTCGTGGTGGACGATGGGTCGAATGGATCGGCGTCGATCGTGACGGCCTGCGCCGACAAAGATCGACGCAACTTGTACTACCTCTTACGAACCAGGCGCGGGTAAGACAACGTGGCGCATAATCCATTGGTTTCAATCGTAGTTCCTGCGCACAACGCGGAGGTAACGCTGACGCGCGCACTCGATTGCCTTCTCGATCAGGAAATCGCGGATTGGGAGGCGATCATCGTCGACGACGCCTCCACGGACCGCACCCCCGCGCTCATCGCCGCTTATGTGGAACAAGATGCCCGATTTCGGACGTTGAGTTCTTGCGCGAATAGCCCCGCGGGGGCGCGCAATATAGGGGTTTCGATGGCGCGTGGCCGCTGGCTGATGTTCCTGGACGCCGACGATTGGGTGGATGCCAGCTTCCTTGCGACAATGCTGGCCGCACTGGCGGCCGCGCCGGATGCCGTGGCTTGCTATTGTGGTTCTCGGCGCGTGATGCCCGATGGCGCACTGACCCCGTCGAGCATCGCCCCCGAGGTCGCGATCCAGCCCTTCGAAACATTCGCTCGCCGGTGTGCCATCGCCACTCCCGCGTTGCTGGTCGATCGCGCGACAGTTGTCGAGTTGGGCGGTTTCGATGTGTCGCTGCGCACCTGCGAGGACTGGGATCTGTGGCAGCGCGTCGCACGTCTCGGCAAAAATTGGGTGATTGTCGACGAGCCGCTCGCCTTTTATCGAACCAGCCCCAACGCGCTCACCCGCAATTCGACGCAGATGCTGGCAGACGCGGAAATCGTGATCGCCCGCGGCTTTTCTCCTGATCCCAGGGTCAAACGCCCAGCGCCGGCGCATGCCAAT
Organism: Mesorhizobium sp. ESP7-2; assembly: GCF_020164715.1. Lineage (NCBI taxonomy): Bacteria > Pseudomonadati > Pseudomonadota > Alphaproteobacteria > Hyphomicrobiales > Phyllobacteriaceae > Mesorhizobium > Mesorhizobium sp. ESP7-2. The sequence goes on along the minus strand of NZ_JAIUGQ010000029.1, from coordinate 8,708 downwards.
GGGGCGATCTCGGCGGACGGCCGCACCGCTTCCGAAGCACTGGCATGGTTCGCGCTGTGGATCGCGGCATCTGATTGCGGCCGCGGCGGTGGCTCGATCGACCCGAAATCCGTGCGCGCGCTCCCGGCAGGACGCAAATGGGCGCGTGAGATCGCCAAGGTGGCCTTCGATGGCCTTATGGTAGGAAGCCTATCGGTGCCAGCGCATTTGGCTGCCCGATGGAACAGGTTTGGCGGCGCCCTCACCGACTTGATCATCGAACTCGGCAAGGTCTGGGGCGATCCGGTCGCGGGTCGTCGCGTCCAGTATCATCTCGAGCAAATGCTTCTCGATGCCGATGATCTTGCCGCACCTCGCAGGCTGGCGCGGACACTCGGAATTCGTGTCGACGCTCGAAATCCAACCTCGACCGAGCTTCCGGAAGGAATCGATCAAATCTATGCCTACCTGATGATGGATGGCCAGATCGAAGCTGTCGTGCAGTTCGGCGTACTCGGGAAAGTGACAAGGCGTCACTGGATTGAACTGATCCTGAATTTCGCACCGCAAAAGGACGACGGTGCCGACACGTCAAACACGCTTGCAGCCGAGGCACTGTCGACCACAGCGGAACGCCGGCCTGATCCGGACAGCCACTTCGGCAGACTCGCGCGATTGGTCTCGGAAGCGCGGGAACTGGTTCGGCCGAGCGCCGAAGCTACGCAGCCTATTCCGGCGCCGCGCCGTGCACCGGCCTCGGATGGCCACGACAAGGATCGTACTTTGTTCTGGAATCGCTATTTCGCGATAGAGGATCCCTGGAATTACAGCTCGCCCTACGAGCAGGAAAAATATGAGCGCCAGCTAGAGATTCTGCCGGCCGGTCCCATCGGACGAGCGCTTGAGCTGGCCTGCGCGGAAGGCCATTTCACGCGACAACTGGCGCCGCTGGTGGGCCATTTGACCGCAACCGACATTTCCGCCGTAGCCATCGAACGGGCGCGCGCGCGCTGCTCGGACCAGCCGAATGTCGAGTTCGGCGTCCTGGATTTTTTTGCGAACACACTGCCCGGTGAGATGGATCTGATCGTCTGTTCGGAAGTGCTCTACTACCTGGATGATCTCGCCGGGTTGCGTCGCATCGCCAAGAAATTCGTTGAGGCATTGGCGCCTGGCGGCAGTTTCATCAACGCACACGCATTCGTGCTACGCGACAATGTTGAAAGGACGGGCTTCGACTGGAACACATTCGGTGCACAAACGATCTCGCAAACCCTGGCAGAGACCGAAGGACTCGTTCTTGCGCAATCGATCCAGACCGAACTCTATCGCATAGATCGCTTCCGCCGCCTGTCACCGGACCACATGGCGACGGAGCCGGTGATCGATCATGTGCCGGTCCGCGCACCCCTCGGAATCGGGGTCGCGCGAAATATCGTCTGGGGCGGCGCGCGGGTCTTGCGCCGCGACGTCGCGCGCAGCGAGCGGCGGCAACGCATCCCTGTCCTCATGTATCACAGCGTCGCCGATGAAGGTCCGGCCGCGCTCGCCCGTTTCCGGCTCACGCCCGCCGCATTCGCGAGCCAGATGGCATGGCTGCGCGCAAACGGCTTTCACGCGATCATGTCCGAGCAGCTGGAATGGTCCGTCGCCAACCGTCAGCCTTTCGCTGGCCGCCCGGTGCTCATCACCTTCGATGACGGCTTTCAGAACTTTGCCGACCATGCCTGGCCGATTCTGCGTGCGCACGACCTGACCGCGGAAGTGTTCCTGGTGACGGACCTGGTGGGTGAAAGTGCAAAGTGGGACGCCGTCAGCGGTCCGCCGGCGCCGCTTATGGACGCCGCGACGGTGCGACGTCTCGCCGCCGAAGGTGCGTTCTTCGGAAGCCATCTGGCGACGCATCGCGCCATCGATGGTCTGTCGAGCGCTGAATTGGCCGCCGAGCTCCTGCGCTCTCGGATGTTCATCGAACGGTGGACCGGCCGGCCAATCTCGGCGTTCGCGGCACCCTTCTCCGTCACCGACCGACGGCTCGGCAGGCTGGCCAAGGAGTCCGGCTATCGGATCGGCTTCGGCGGAAGACACGGACCGGCGGACCTTAATAGCGATCCCATCGACCTTCCGCGCATCGAGATTCGTGGGGATCGCTCGCTCGATGACTTTGTTGCCACCGTCGAGGCCGTGCTCGGTTGAACGGTAAACTTTGTCAGTGTCATTGTTTCCGCTCAGAATGCGCAAGATCGACGAGACACTTCGCAGCGTGACCTTGCGGTCCTACGCTCGTGACGACCCTATGCCGACGTTCAGAGCACCTGCACCAGCGTGGCACGTGCCGCCCTAAGGCTCGAGACAGACGAAGGATTTCCATCCATTCGCATCGGGGCCGAATTTTGGTAAGCTGCCGCAGGGCAAACGGGTGGAGCTGTTGTTCCGGTGGTCAACGATCGTCTTCTCGAACGCAAGATGACCGAGATCGAGCAAGCGCGAGCATGGAGCCCGCGCGTCATCTCAAAATTCGAAACGCTTATCAGGAGCGGCGACGACCTTGCGCTGTATCGGGTCAATCCGCTGGCCTTCGCCCGCGACCGCGCAATCGCCGAGCCTGAAGCAATCGACCTCTTCCTTCACGCGGCTCGCTGCGGCCTGTTCGATATGAGCTGGGACGTGCTCTGTCCCCAGTCCGGGATGGTGCTCGACAGTTTCGGCGCCCTGCGCACGCTGCAGACCCATTACGTCTGCGGCCTGTGCGACGTATCGGGCGATACCGACCTCGACGACTTCATCGAGGTCTCCTTCTCTGTATCGCCCCATTTGCGGCGGCTTCCGTTCCACGAGCCCGAGACGCTCTCTGTCGAGGATTTTCATTGGAAGCTACGCTTTGGCAATGACGGACGGCTGCCCGGGCAGGATGTACGCTTTCTGGACCTTTTGCGAGGCTTGGTGCGGGGCATGACGTTCCTGCCTCCGGGCACCACGACAATGCTGCGCGCCGACCTCGATGCCGGATCCCTGTCGGGCGTGAACGTGCAGACACAGGCTGCGTTCGCTGTACCTATATCAGGGGATCCGGTGTCGGCACCGACACTTCTTAAGATCAACTATGACGGCAAGCGTTTCTTGCCGGCGTTGCCGGTCGTGCCGCCCGGTCCGGTTGTCATTGAGGTTGCGAATACCGGGCCCGGTCGTGGCGCGTTGCTTCTCATCAACTGGCCGCCCGAGCTTGTCGCGTTGAAGACCAAACCGGCGCTCGATTTCGATCCATATGTTTCCGGCGGGGCTCTGCTTGCGCGGCAAACCTTCCGCCAACTCTTCCGTTCCGAGCGTGTCGACGAGAAGGAGGGGCTCGGCATCCGGCAGATCACCTTCCTGTTTACGGACCTCAAGGGTTCCACCGCCATGTATGAGCGCCTGGGCGATCTCAACGCCTATGCCCTCGTCCGCGAGCATTTCGCGCTTCTCAATGCTGCGGTCCACCAGCATTCCGGCGCCGTCGTAAAGACGATCGGAGATGCGGTGATGGCAGTATTCTCGCGGCCACCGGATGCGATTTCGGCCGCTCTTCACATCTTTGAAGAAATCGATCGCTTCAATGGCGACAATGTCAGGCCGGGTATTATCCTGAAGATGGGTGCCCACTGCGGCCCATCGATTGCCGTGACACTCAACGAGAACCTCGACTACTTCGGCCAGACCGTCAATGTCGCCGCACGTGTGCAGTCACTGGCGGAAGCCGGGCAGATCTGCATCTCCGAAGCGCTCTATTCCGCGCCAGGCGTGAGCGACTTGCTTGCCGGCCTAGGCATCGTCGCGTTTGATGCGCCTCTTCGAGGTGTAGAGGGCGATGCGACTGTCTATCGCATTGTGCGAGGATAGACGCACACGGTGATGCCTACGGCTGCCTTCATGGGTACAGCTGTGTCAGAGCCCAGATAGGCAGCGCCTATGCGCTCGTCTGCAATCCGTTCCTTGGCCGGCCCTGCTTGGTCATGCACCCAGTTTCCATCACATAGCCTCGGACGGTGATGCCCCAACGGGATATGCGTTCTGCTCTACCAGAAGCCCCGTGGCGCCCAGCGTCTTTGAATTGCGGATCCCATGACGGATTTGCGCGACCAGACCCTACGCAATGGTCTAGCTTGAACGATGGACTCTTGTACCACAACATCGGCTTCTTCAACGTAAGAGCACTGGCGGCATAGATGATGTCGTTGTTTGCCGATTTTGACCGGAAGGTTAACAGCACGATGCCACTCATGATTCGACGGTTGGGAGCCAGGAACCTGGCGCGCCCGGCACAACGTCTCCGATACCTTGGCGGGACGTTCGTCCTGGTTGCCAGGGCGCTGATTGTTGGGATGGCCCTCTTGTTGGCGGGTCCGGCACAGGCGCAGGCGCCGGCGACCATCCCGCCTGAAAAGGTCAAACAGCTATTCGAGCTTCTCGACGATCCATCAGTGAAGGCCTGGGTGGCCGAACAGCGAAATCAGGACGCCGGGTCAACGGGAGCGCCTGCCAAGGCAGGAGCTTCTCCGGCCGACGCATCGTCCGACGCCGTGGCCGCACCAGGCCAGATGAATACGATGGCATCCTCGACGCTCGATCGGATCAAGCATCATATCGAAAGAATCATACAAACTTTGCCCTTGCTGCCCGGTCAGTTCGCGCACGTTCGCGCAAAGACCATGGAGGATATGTCCAGCAAGGGATCGGCCGGAATAATCATGCTGATCGCGGTGTTCATCGCAGCCGGCCTGGCGCTCACTTGGGCAACGTATAAGTTGACCCGTCCATTTCGCCTTTGGATTATCGCGCAACCGAAGGATACGCCCATTGGGCGAGTCAAGAAGATTGGTGGTCGCATGCTTTATTCCAGCACGCTGATCGTCTCGTTCGCACTGGGCAGCGCCGGCGCGTTCATGCTGTTCGACTGGCCAATGCTTATCCGCGAGATAGTACTGACATTTCTGATGGCGGCGGTCGTTACATGGGGTGTGCGCATGTACGTCATGGCCATGCTCGTCCCTTCCTTCATGAACGTCGAGAACGCCGTCGAGGTTCGTGCCTCGCCAATCACCAACGAAGCGGCTGACCATTGGTCCTATTGGCTACCCCGGATCGTTGGCGTCTTCGCCTTCTTCGGCGCCGCGTTCATCCTCTTGCCAGGTCTCGGCATCGATCAGGACGGAATGATGGTCCTGTCGCTGGGCGCCGATTTCGTGCTGCTGCTGCTCTTGCTGCTGGCCATTTGGCGTCGGCCAAGAACACAGCGAGTCGGTGGGCGCCACAGCGTTCACACGGAAGCGACATGGTTACTGACGGCTTATTTCGTCGTCCTGTTCCTGCAGCGCATCGCCGGCCTTTATGGATACTTCTGGTTTACCTTCGCCGCATTCTTCCTGCCGTTGGCAATCGTGACGACGCAACGCGGGGTTAATTTCGTCCTGCGGCCAGGTTCGGAAGATCTCGGCCGGCCTACGATCCCGGCGGTGACGATCGCTGTCATCGATCGCGGAATCCGAATGATTTTCATCCTGGCGGCGGCTTACCTTCTCGCGCGTGTCTGGGGTCTGAACATGCAATCCATGCGGGACAGCGATACGACGACGACCTTCATATTGCGCGGCTTGATCAATGTCGTGGTCATTGCCCTCGCAGCCGATTTCGGCTGGTCGATCATCAAAGCCTTGATCGAACGAAAGCTGGGCATCGAAACACCGCACCCTGTGATCAGCGACGAGGAGGTCCCGATCCTCGATCCGCAGCAGGCGCGGCTGCACACGCTCTTGCCGATCCTCCAGAACATCCTGCTCGCATCGATCATCGTGATGGCGGTGCTGATGATGCTCGCCTCAATGGGTATCGAGATCGGCCCGCTGATCGCTGGCGCTGGCGTCGTCGGCGTGGCGGTGGGCTTTGGGGCACAAACCATCGTCAAGGACATCATTTCGGGCGTGTTTTTTCTGCTCGACGATGCGTTTCGCGTCGGCGAATATATTTCCTCGGGCAATTACAAGGGTACCGTGGAAAGCTTTTCGCTGCGCTCGGTGAAGCTGCGCCACCATCGAGGTCCGCTGTTCACCATACCTTTCGGTGAACTCGGGGCCGTCCAGAACCAGAGCCGTGACTGGGTTATCGACAAATTCAACATCACCGTCGGCTATAACACCGATATCGAATTCGCTCGCAAGCTGATCAAGCGGATCGGCCTCGAATTGGCGGAAGATCCCGAGTTCAAACACTGGGTGCTCGACCCGATCAAGATGCAGGGCGTACAGGAGTTCGGCGAGTACGGCATCGTGTTGAGGGTCAAGGCCACAACCAGACCGGGAGGCGCCTTCGCTATGAAACGCAAATTCTATGTACGCCTCCGCCAGGTCTTCAAGGAGCAGGGCATCGAACTCCCATTCCCGACCGTCCAGGTCCAGGGGCTACAGAATCCACATGGGGCAGAGAATGCGCCGTTGGACATTACACCCGAGCTGAAAATGGCCGTCGCGCAATCGCACACCATTCGTCGCAGAAAAAAAGCTGGCACAACGGAATAGGAAAGAGCGCCGTGACCGGACCGAGCGGAACGGAAATCCGATAAGGGTCGATCCGGAAGAATGGGCAAATCGATGGCGCCGTGCCAGCGCTCTGCGCAAAACGGCTGTCGAGGCTGGATTCTCCAAGCCCCTTTTGCTAGCCAGACAGGATGAGCAACCGATTGCCGCCCGCATGGGCAAAGCACCTCAAGACCCAACCCTCGCCGAAGGCTGCGCCACTCAAAGCGCAGTCCAAGGCAGGCCCCCACCGCGGCAACGCCGACGACTTGCTTTTACGGCAGGCGCTCGAGTTGCAGCAGGCCGAACGTCTGTCCGAGGCTGAGGAACTGTGCCACAGGGTCCTGGCTCACAGGTCAAACCATCCGCTGGCCCTGTATATCCTGGGAACGCTAGGACTCGGTTTCGATGACGAAAAGTCACTGCGGTATTTCGCTCGGGCGGTGGCAGAGGATCCGCAGAACCCCTACTACCATCTTAGCCTCGGCGAGACCTATTTGAAGCTCAGCGAATTTACGCCGGCGATCAGGCACCTTCAGTACGCCCTGGACTTGAAGCCGGATCTAGTGGAAGCGCTTTGCGCCTTGGGCGATGCATACAATGCGTTTGACAAGGGGGAAATGGCGCTGCCGCTCTTTGAGAAGGCGCTCAGGGTCGACCGAGATCATCCCATAGCCCGGTTGGGGCTGCCTCGTGCGCTGGCAAGCCTCGGCCGTATGGACGAAGCCGCCGTTCGTCTCAGAGAGGCAATAGATCGGCGCATCGCGGTGCCGAATGCTTATAATGCGCTTGTACGCACGCGCAAATTCGCTGAAGAGCCGCCAGAACTCGCGGCAATCCTGACGGAGCTTCAAGACCCGGGCCATGGGCCGGATGGAGCGGCAGCGCTCCATCACGCCGCGGGAAAGCTTCTCAACGACCTCCGTCGCTATAAGGAGGCGATGGATCACTTCAAGAAGGGGAATCAAGCCGGGGGCCATACATTCGATCTGCAATCCTACCGTCGCTGGATCGATGGCATGATCGAAACCTTCACACCGGAACTGGTCGCTTCAAGAGCCGCGTACGGCAATCCCTCGGAGGCGCCTGTATTCGTCGTCGGCATGCCTCGTTCGGGCACGACGTTGACGGAGCAGATCTGTGCCAGCCACCCCAATGTCCATGGCGCCGGCGAGCTCAGCAAACTCAGGCGAATAGCCAATGGACTCGGTGTCGCGGACCGCTCCAACGCGAACCTCCATCAATCGATCGCGATGATGACTCCGGATCTGACCAGGACTTTGGCCGAAGAGCACCTTGCGTATCTGCGCGAGCGGGCTCCCGACTCGCTGCGAATTGTTGACAAGATGCCTCACAATTTCGAGCTGATCGGCCTGGTTGGCCTTCTTTTCCCCAAAGCGCGCATCATCCATTGCCGTCGCGACGCCATCGACAATTGCATCTCCTGTTTCGTCCTGCAGTTCAATAAAGCCCACAGCTACAGTGCCGATCTTGAGACGCTGGGGCTTTACTACAGGGAGTATGATCGCTTGATGCGGCATTGGGACAAGGTTTTCCCGGGTCGTATTTTCGAGAATCGCTACGAGACGTTGATCGAAAATCAGGAGGAGCAGTCACGCCGGCTCATAGCTTATCTCGGATTGCCGTGGGACGATGCCTGCCTGCGCTTTTTTGACAGGGGCGGCTCCGTAAACACCTACAGCAATTGGCAGGTCCGCCAGCCGATCTATACGTCGTCCGTCAAGCGTTGGAAGAATTACGAAAGCGAGATTCAGCCGTTGATCGAAGCCTTGGGCGATCTTGCTGAGGTTTGACCGGTAGTGCCTGATGCTGAGCGCATGTTAGGTTGCATCCTATCCCGCCGGCGTACGCTTTGCGCCGCGAGGGTTTCCTCGGGCTGAACGCCGCGTTGCTTCACCTGTCCCGCCGGCGTATCCTGGCCACAGAGCCTGCCGCCGTTTGAAGAGTCGCTTGCCAAGCAGTTTTGGCTTCCTTTTTTCATTTCGCTGCGAGGATTGTTCTTCCACGTCTGCAAGCGTGGGCGGGCGGCCATGCCATCGGCTGTCCGAAGTTCCACACAGACGGCATGAAAAACCCGGCGGTTGCCTGAACTGACCCCGTAAAGTTGGACGGTTCATTGATCTGGTAGATTTAAGGGCTGGGTCCTGTATTGCACAGGGGCCA
>NZ_JAIUGQ010000028.1:0-91429 GCF_020164715.1 Mesorhizobium sp. ESP7-2 | reverse complement strand
TGAGACCTCGGCAGACATATCCCCGGCGTAGGTAGTCCATTGCCTGCAAGTGGGCGAAGGAAGGCGCGCGGATGGGGCAGCGGTAGGGGCCTATCGGTCCTTCTGGCGTAAATAGCCCCCACAAGCGAGCTTTCAGATATCAATGGATGTCTACCGGCTTGAGCCGTGACCTGACCGCGAGAATGGCAGCGCCATCTCTTTTCCTAGGCTTCCGATCGCGGGTAACCCATTTCACGACCTCCTGCTTGGTAGCCCGCCACTCACCAATATTGAGACCGGCTGTTTAACAGCCTGTCCCTTGGTTCGCTGATGGAATTCACGCACGATCGTCGCGAATATTCAGCGTGTAACGTGTGTGTCGGAGTTCACCAGCTCTTGTCAGCGCACCCTTGGCAACCAGATCCTGCAGGTCCCTTGTCGCCGTGGCGCGCGACGCCTGGGTGACGGCGATGTAATTCTCGGCGCTGAGACCACCCTTGAAGCCATCGATACCTTCACGGAACATTCGATCGATCACCTTCTCCTGGCGCTCGTTGAACTGACCCCGATGGCGCTCGTAGAACTTGGCCTTGGCGACGGAGAATTCGACACGAGCAAGCGTTACGCGCTGCGCTTCAAGGATCGTGTTGGCGAAGTAGAGCAGCCAGTCGGTAATCGCGTTGCTCTTGTTGCTGGCTTCCAGGCTGTCGTAGTAGGCCTTGCGATGACGCTCGATTGTATAGGCCAGCGTGATTAGGCTCGGCTCGCCCAGATTTTGCGCCAGCGCCTTTTCGCAAAGGGCACGCCCTATGCGGCCGTTGCCGTCTTCGAACGGATGGATGCTCTCAAAATAGAGATGCGCGATACCGGCGCGCGTCAGCGCGGGAAGCGGAGCCTTGCCTTTGGGCGCAGTATTGTTGAACCAGATGGTAAAAGCATCCATTTCGGCCTTCACGCGCGATGAGGGCGGCGCCTCGAAATGCACTTTGGGCTTGTCCAGCCGATTGGAGACGATCTGCATCGGATCGGCATGCTGGCGGTAATTGCCGATAGTCTCAATGCGCCGTTCGGCCGACATCACCATCTTGTGCCAGGCGTAGAGGGTGCGATGAGAAAGCGGTTCCGCAAAATGCAAGTACACATCGGCCATCATTTCGGAGACGCCTCGCTCCGCTGGCGGAATGCGTCTGTTTTCAGCTCCAAGCCCAAGTTGCTGGCGTAAGGACGATTGCAGGCTCTCGCGGTTGAGATATTCTCCTTCGATGGCGGATGTCTTCAAAGCCTCTTCGCTGATAAGCTCGATGCGGATCTGATCGCGATCCTCGGAACCGACGTGACGAAAGACGCCGAGGAACTCGCCCGATCGCAATAGGAACTCGCTTTCCAGCGGGTCCAATGCCATCTTGTCGTAGGTAAAATGCGGCCAGTCGGCCTGCTCCCAATTCCATGCCATGAGCTATAGAGCGCCTTTCTATAACTCATAATAGCGAACAATGTGAGCTATAGCAATCTTACCTATGCCTCAGCCGGCACCCAATAGATGGCCGTAAATACCCATATCTGGGCGCATCCGCCAAAGCCGGCCGGGCTCTCGTGAACCGAACTCAAGCGAATATCGCGCAATATGCCGCTCATCTTCGCGCCGCCCCCGTAAATTCGGCATCGACCGTGAAGAAACCATACCCTTTCGGACTTCCCAGCCCGTTCTTACGCCGCAGCATCCTTTTGTGTGATCGGTCAGATCGAAAACTTCCAACAAGCACCTTGCCGAAGCATCCTCCTGTCCGCGAGCAGGCCAGCGCCCGCACGTCAAATTTCGCGGACTGCACGATGCCCAAATTGGAAATAGATCATTCTCGAAACAGCGAGCCTACCGGAGCCGCAACAAACGAACGCCGCGGCCCTCGCCGTTGGAGAAACCGTGTTGAGAATGAGGGTCGCCTTGCCTCAGATGCCGCTCGGCCTGTCGACATCGGCTTTCAATCTCATACCAGTGACCAGGTGGAGGACTGCTGGGGAGATCGGAAACGCAGTGATGCAAAAGTCCTTTTTCTTCCACGGGTCGAAAAGGCCCTCGCCTATGTTGCCCATTTGATCGAGACACGGCCAGAAGGCGAAAGCTATTGGCCGATTTTCGAGCGCCTGGAGCACGAGCGAGAGCAATTGGCGTCCCGGGCAGATCGCCTGCGTGCTGCCAAGGGTCGGATTTAGTCGTCCGCCTATGCAAGGATCGCAGGATCGAAGGGTAGGACGATTTTCTTGAGCTGATCGCGCCGCCATTCCAACGAACCGCCGTCCCCGTATTGCGGCCGGTCATTGGCGTGTCCCATCAGCCGGCACCTCAAATCGTAATCCAGCCCCGCTTCCTGCATTCGCTTTTCGAAAGAATGGCGGATCGAATAGACACTGTGCTCCTCAGAGGGCAACAGCTTTGCCGATCTGAGGCCCTTCATGAGGGTTGCCGAAAGGTTGGTCTCTTTGTCACTGTAACGAGGGAATCCCTTTGGCGCGCGCTTCATGGCTTCGAGCGAGACACCAAGAAGCGGAATTTCGCGAATGCTCGACTCTGTCTTGATCAGGCGGTCCGGCTGAAACCGGATGGCGAGATGGGGGACCGGATGATTGAGCCTTATGTTCTCTGGTCTCAGATTGCAGATCTCGGAGGGCCGGCAGCCGGTCTCGATCAAGGCGAGGAAAATGAGCCGGGCATCATCGTTGAGACGGCCAAACGCGCCAGGCACAAGGAACTTGGTCTTTATCCACTCGGCTTCGAACGGAGGAACCACACGCCGGTCGCTTTTGCGGTTGCGAAACGACAGACCGTCAAAAGGGTTCCGGATATCGAGCGCGAGCCAGTTCACGTAGGTTTTGAACAGTTTCCGCATATTGCCGAAACTACGATTTGCGGTGTTTGAGGACATGCGCTTCCCGCCTTTGGAGCCTTTCACGCGGTCGAGCCAGAATTCGTAATACCTCTGGGCATCGGCCCGTGTGATCTCAAGAAGTGGCTTGTTGTCGACGACCGATATGAAGCTTTCCGCCGCATATCTCTTCACCTTTTTCCAGGACGCGAATTGGTATTCGCTCATGCCCCGCGCCTCGTCGGCGGCCATAGTGTTGAAATAATACTCCGTGGCTTCCCGGACGGTAAGCGCCGGCCTCTCATGCGCGCCAAGAAGTGCGGGCGCCTCTCGCCCGCCTGAGCCTTTCGCTTTTTCGACGCGTCGCAGGATCTCGTCCAGCGAACGGCTGGCGGCAAGGTTCGCGGATGACAGGTATTCGAAACCAAGGGCCAGGGCACGGGTTCTCGCGGCATTGTAAGCGGACACGACGGATTCGGCCTGATGTCCGTCGGCGAGTCCCGACCAATAGAGATCGTCGGCCTTCTCGAAGGCATCGCGCTTGATGCGGGCGACTTCGTGGGAGGAGGTTTTCAGTGAAACCTGGATTGTTCCGCGCGGATCGAAGCCCGCGACGTGGGCCGGGACACGTCGGACGTAATGCCATCTCGATGCGCGTTTTTTTAGATATCGATCAGGGTCTGGCGAGCTTGAAGAGGACGGTATTTTCTTGGCCATATCGAACACCCGGCATGATTGCCGATGATGTAACGTGCAGTGCAATTTGTAGTGCAAATCTGGCCAAACTGTCAATAAAAAAGGCGGCAAAGCCGCCTATTTTATTTTAAAATCAGCTACTTACCGATTTTGCCAATGGTGCGGTCGAGAAGACTCGAACTTCCACGGGTTGCCCCACAGCGACCTCAACGCTGCGCGTCTACCAATTCCGCCACGACCGCACGTGGTAGGAGCCGGAACCGACCGGCTCGCGGCGTGTAGCAAATCGTTTCCGGCGAAACAAGTGCGTCGCGAGCAATAATGTCAGGCAATTGGCATAACGTTCCAGAGGATTGCAACGAGCATCCGGAACTGGACGTTTGCGCCCGATATCGCCATATGGATGCCAAAGGCATGTCGCCCAAAAGTGCAAGGCGGTTTTGGGACCACGACATGCATAAGCAAAGCGACATGCCATGACAGAACGCAGCCAGATCGCCACGTCGTTCCTGCCCTTGCCCGGTTCGGCGCCGGTCGAATGGCTGGTCGAGCCCGGCCTTACCGCCTATCCTGATGCGCTGGCCTTCATGGAAGCGCGTGCGGACGCAATCCGCAGCGGAGCTGCCGGCGAAATGGTCTGGCTGGTCGAACATCCGCCGCTCTATACCGCAGGCACCAGCGCCCGCATCGAGGACCTGATCGAGCCTGACCGCTTTCCGGTCTTCGCGGCCGGACGCGGCGGCGAATACACCTATCACGGACCCGGCCAGCGGGTCGCCTATGTCATGCTCGACCTGAAGCGCCGGCGCGAGGACGTGCGCGCCTTCGTCGCGGCGCTCGAACAATGGATCATCGGTACGCTCGCCGCCTTCAACGTGCGCGGCGAGCGCCGCGAGGACCGGGTCGGCGTCTGGGTGGTGCGGCCCGATCGCCCTGCTTTGCCGGACGGCTCATTGGGCGAGGACAAGATCGCGGCAATCGGCATCCGGCTGCGTCGCTGGGTGAGCTTCCACGGCATCGCCATCAATGTCGAGCCGGACCTCGCCCATTTCGGCGGCATTGTTCCTTGCGGTGTCTCGGACCACGGCGTCACCAGCCTCGTCGACCTCGGCCTTCCCCTGACGATGGCCGACCTTGATCTCGCGCTGAAATCCGCGTTCGAGGATGTGTTCGGTCCTGCCGAGGCCTTGCCCGCCGAAGCGGCCCGCAAGACCGGCTGACGGTGCTTCAGATCAGTTGCCCTGACGCCCACAACACGCCGCAGCCATGGATGGCGAACACCGCCAGCAAGGCCCCTGCGATGACGAAACGGTCGACGGTGTCGATCGGCTCCAGTTCGTGACGTGGCTTCACGCCGCTGCCGACGGTAAGCAGGCTGAGGATCGAAAAAACCGCACCGGCCGCGAGCAGGAAGCCTGACGAAAAACCAGCCCGCCAGCCGAGCGCCAGAAAGGCCGAAAGCAGCGAGAAGGACGCCAGAGCCAGGACGACCGGCCCCGGGCAGATCTGGCGCAGCACCTGGCCGCCGTCGAATTTCCACACCGGCACCAGATTGGCGATGTTGAACAGGGCCACGCAACCTGCAAGCGCGGCCAGCAGCGCGGCCGCGGCCTTGTGACCCTCGTTGCCGGCAAGCACGCTGGCGGCAATGACGATCGGCACCAGGAAGGCGGAGAACCCCGCCCCCATCAACGCCACGAAGGCCACTTCGAAACGGCTGTTGTAGGGCCGGCCGCCAATGGCGATGCCGCCAAGCAGCGGGATGAAGATCATCCGCGCCCTGCGATGGCCTGTCAGCCGGAACGCCGCCATGTGGCCGAGTTCGTGCAGCGCCACCACCGACGTCAGGATCGCGGCCAACGCCAGCCCGCCGAGGTGAAGGCCGAAGAACGGCCACAGCATCAATGCCGACAGCACGGCAAAGCCGACCTGACTCAGCGGATGCTCGAACCAGCCGCCCTTGCGATACTGCCCGGTCCTTGCCCAACGCTGCAGCTTGGAGAGCTCGCGGCGCATGGCGAAGTAACGGAACACCAGGAAGGCGACGCCGCGGTACCGGTCGGTCCGGCTGAGCGTCACGCGTGTGCCGCTGCCCTGCGAAACCAGTTCGGCGGTCTCGCCATAATCCTTCCAGAACGAGCCATCGAGCGCGGTGTCCTCGATCACCCGCATCGAGAAGCGGCTGCCCTCGACGACATCTTCAAACCGCGCCCTGCGCTCGATCGGCTTGCCGTCGCGGCCTTCCCACGACAGCATGATTCGGGCCACACCCCCTTCGTCCAGCGGCTGCGCCGACAGGATCTCGCCGGACCATCCGGCATCGCTGCCAAGCGGCCACAGCGCCTGCCACAGGCGCTGCCGGTCCATCGCCACGATGCGACTGGACCGGACCGTGCGCAAACCGAGCGGCACGGTCATCAAGAGAAAGATCAGCCCGAGATTGCTGGCCACGAGAATGGCCGTGACGATGGGCGACACCTGGACGTTGCTCCCTGCCTGGAGGCGCACCCTAACGTCGCGGCGGCAAGAAAAGCTTAACGGCGGAGCGGCTTATGGCCATCGGGAACAGCGATGGCGGATGCCGCCAGCTCACATGGCTCCGATCCAGATCGCCATGGAAACAAGAAACGCGCTCATGCAAACCAGCGAGATGACATCCTGAACCAGATCGGTCATAACTCTCTCCCCTGTTGTGGATATGTTTCCAATTTGTTCTAATTTTGTTCCAATGTCAATCGCTAGGAGATATGGCGACGGGTGGGAATTTTGCACGGTTAGCGAAAGGTTAATCGCTCGCCTGAGGCCCGGTTGAAAGCACGGCGGCGTAGGCTTCCACTCCCGGAGGATCAGGATTAGCGCGCGCCTGTATTAAAGTTTGGCCGAGACGATAGTTCTTGGGCTGAGGCACTGCTGAGCGATGGATATGGGGAAATACGGAGGCGCAAATCAAGGTGACCGCTGGCGAAAGCGGATGCGACAAGGCCGCAGGCGACGCCTCTCTCGTAATTTTGTAGTTTGGCTGCTCATTCTGGCGACGAGCGCGATATCGTCCACGCTGATCGCAATGAACGCTCACTGGCGATTCTAAGCCATCTCCGCACGGTACACCCCGGGCGAAACCATTCCTTAAAGCGGCACCACCTTGCCGTCGGCGAGCGTGACACGCCGGTCCATGCGCGATGCCAGCTCGTGATTGTGCGTGGCGATCAGCGCGGCGAGTCCCGATTGCCGCACCAGCGCTTCCAGCGCCTCGAAGACATAAGAGGCGGTGACCGGGTCGAGGTTGCCGGTCGGCTCGTCGGCGAGCAGCACCAGCGGCGCATTGGCAACGGCGCGCGCAATGGCGACTCGCTGCTGCTCGCCGCCGGACAGCTCGGATGGCCGGTGCGATGCCCGCTTGCCGATCTGCATGTAATCGAGCAGCTGCGCCGCGCGCTCGCCCGCTTCCTTGCGCGGCAGCCCCTTGATGAGCTGCGGCATCATGATGTTTTCCAGCGCCGAAAACTCCGGCAGCAGATGATGGAACTGGTAGACGAAGCCGACATCGTTGCGGCGGATCGAGGTGCGCTCATCGTCGGACAACCGGCCGCAGGCCCGGCCGGACAGGATCACGTCGCCGGCGTCAGGACGCTCCAGCAGGCCCGCCGTGTGCAGCAGCGTCGACTTGCCGGTGCCCGACGGCGCCACCAGCGCCACCATCTCGCCGCGCCGAAGCGAAAAGTCGGCGCCGTTCAGGATGGTGAGCTTGCGCGGCCCCTGGACATAGTGCCGCTCGACGCTCTTCAGCTCGATAATGACCTCGGCCACTACTCGTACCTCAAGGCTTCGACCGGATCGAGGCGGGCCGCCCGCCACGCTGGAAACACCGTTGCCAGGAAGGACAGCGCCAGCGCCATGATGATGACGTAGGTCGTCTCGCGCGGATCCATCTTCGCCGGCAACTGGCTGAGGAAATACAGCTCCGGATTGAACAGCACCTTGCCGGTCATCCAGGAGAAGAATTGGCGGATCGATTCGATGTTGGTGCAGATCACCACGCCGAGCAGCACGCCGGCGAGCGTGCCCGTCACGCCGATCGCTGCCCCCGTCATCAGGAAGATGCGCAGGATGGCGCCGCGCGAGGCGCCCATGGTGCGCAGGATGGCGATGTCATGCCCCTTGTCCTTCACCAGCATGATCAGTCCGGAAATGATGTTGAGCGCCGCCACCAGCACGATCAGCGTCAGGATCATGAACATCACGTTGCGCTCGACCTGCAGGGCGGAAAAGAAGGTCTCGTTGCGCTGGCGCCAGTCGACGAGGTCGATGGGGCGTTGTGCCGCCTCTTCCACCTTGGGTTTCAGCGCGTCGACATCATCGGGATTGTCGACATAGATTTCGATCGTCTGCGCCCGGCCGTCCATGTTGAAATAGAGCTGCGCCTCGGAGAACGGCATGTAGACGATGGAGCTGTCATATTCCGACATGCCGACTTCGAAGATCGCGGCGATCTTGTAGCCCTTCATGCGCGGCGTGGTACCGAGCGGCGTCACATCCCCGTCCGGCGAGATCAAGGTGATGGTGTCGCCGAGCGCCAGGCCGAGATTCTCGGCCATGCGCTTGCCGATGGCGACGCCGTCGCCCGTATCGAAGCCGTCGAGCGAACCTTGTTTGATGTTTTTGGCCACGATGGCGATCTTGCCGAGGTCTTCACCCCTGATGCCGCGCACCAGCGCGCCGGTGCCGCCGCCGACATTGCCTTGCGCCAGCACCTGGCCATCGATCAGCGGAATGGCGTATTTGACGCCTGGCACGCCGTTGATGCGGCTGGCGACCTGGGCATAGTCCTCGAGCGGCGAATCGAGCGGCTGTACGATCAGGTGGCCGTTGACGCCGAGGATGCGCGTCAGAAGCTCGGCGCGGAACCCGTTCATGACGGCCATGACGACGATCAGCGTGGCGACGCCCAGCATGATGCCGAGAAAGGAGATCGAGGCGATCACCGAGATCACCGTCTCCTTGCGCCGCGAGCGCAAATAGCGCCACGCAACCGTGCGTTCGAAGATTGAGAACGGGCCGGCGCCCGCCGATCTCGCTGCCGCCGCCTCGCTCATGCGGGGGCACCGAAGCGTTTTTTCGCGTCGGCGATCGGCAGCGTCACGCGCTCACCGCTCTTGCGATTCTTGATCTCGATCTCGCCGGCGGCCACGCCGCGCGGTCCGACGATCACTTGCCAGGGCAGGCCGATCAGGTCGGCGGTGGCGAACTTGCCGCCCGGCCGCTGGTCCGTATCGTCGTAGAGCACATCCTTGCCGGCGGCGGTGAAGGCAGCGTTGAGCTCGTCGCAGACGCGATCGCACTCGGCGTCGCCCGCCTTCATGTTGATCAGGCAGATATCGAACGGCGCCACCGCTTCCGGCCAGATGATGCCGTTCTCGTCGTGGCTGGCCTCGATGATCGCCGCGACCAGACGCGACGGGCCGATGCCGTAGGAGCCGCCCGAGGCGAAATGATCCTTGCCGTCGGGGCCCGTCACCTTGGCGCCCATCGGCTTGGAGTATTTCTCGCCGAAGTGGAAGATATGGCCGACCTCGATGCCGCGCGCCGAGACCTGGTCGCCTGTCGGGACCTTCTCCCAGGCCGCCTCGTCGTGCATCTCGTCGGTGGCGGCGTAGGGCGTCGTCCACGTCTTGACGATGTCTGCTATCTCGCCGTCATTGGCGAAGTCGGTTTCCGCTCCGGGCACGGCAAGCGACAGATAATCGCGATGGCAGAAGACCTGGCTTTCGCCGGTATCGGCCAGGATGATGAATTCGTGGCTGAGATCGCCGCCGATCGGCCCGGTGTCGGCCCGCATCGGGATTGCCTGCAGGCCCATGCGGGTGAACGTCCTGAGATAGGACACGAACATCCTGTTGTAGGCGGCTCGCGCGCCCTCGAAGTCGAGATCGAAGGAATAGGCATCCTTCATCAGGAATTCGCGCGAACGCATCACGCCGAAGCGCGGCCGCACCTCGTCACGGAACTTCCACTGAATATGGTAGAGGTTGAGCGGCAGGTCCTTGTAGGACTTGACGTAGGCGCGAAAAATCTCGGTGACCATTTCCTCGTTGGTCGGTCCGTAGAGCATGTCGCGGTCCTGACGGTCCTTGATGCGCAGCATCTCCTTGCCGTAGTCGTTGTAACGGCCGCTCTCGCGCCAAAGATCGGCCGACTGGATGGTCGGCATCAGGATCTCCAGCGCGCCGGCGCGGTTCTGTTCCTCGCGGATGATCTTGCAGACCTTGTCCAGCACCCGCTTGCCCAACGGCAGCCAGGAAAAACTGCCCTGCCCCTGCTGGCGGATCATGCCGGCGCGCAGCATCAACCGATGCGAGACGATTTCGGCCTCGCGCGGATTTTCTTTGAGGATAGGCAGGAAATAGCGCGACAAACGCATGGACTGGTCCGTGAATGAGAATGGCCACGCCAGAATCGGCAGGGCGCAGGCTTGCTTGCCCCGGCTTCATAGCGATTTCATGACGGAATGGAAACCCGGCCATCCCACCACATCAGCCCCTCCCGCCCCGGAATCCCGCGCTTCCGGATCAGTCCGCGCCGACAATGGAACGCACCGAACCTCTTCGGATTGAGCCGCCAATTCTTTGCGCGCGTCAATCGCGAACATGCCGCAAAGGCTGTCTCGACATTGCCTGGTCGTTTCAAAAGCAAAGCCTGCCGCACTATTGTGCAGTGCAGCACGAGAATGCCCGTTTCAAGGCAAAATTCTTCGTGACATTTTCATTTCCGTTAGGCTAATGTGCCCTGATAACCGAGAGGGCAGAAACAAATCTGCCTTCCTACGCGGTCAAAGTCTTGGGAGGATGCGATCTAGGCGCGGTTACTCGCTGCCGCCGGATACCGGAAACAGATCGGACGCGTTTAATTGCAAGGCCTTGTGCCTTGCATTTTTTTTGTGCAATCATCTGGTTAGCGCCGCGAATTGCCAGGCTACATGACCTTGCGTCAGCAGCCCATGGCCGCCGGGCGGGGCCTCATCTCAATCCCAGGACTTTCTATTTCGTTGGGGTCTGGCCGAAATCCGGCACGATGTGCGGGATGTCGTTGAGGCTGTATCCCAGCCCGTGCGTCAAACCGTAGAAAATGCTCATCAGGATCGCCGTCGCGATGCTGGTGCGGATCACGGCACGCAACATATGCGGCCCGCGCGGCGCGCTCGGAACCGTGCCCAGCGTCACGTCGTGGTCGTCGTCCTGCGTCTTGACGCTGAACGGCAGAACGGCAAACAGCACCACCCACCAGGTCGCGAAAAACAGGGCGGTGAACGAGACCCAGTTCATGATTGCTCCAGTTCGATCAGCGTACCGAAGAAATCCTTCGGATGCAGGAACAACACCGGCTTGCCGTGCGCACCGATCTTGGGATTGCCGTCGCCAAGCACGCGGGCGCCGGCGGCCTTGAGCTGGTCGCGCGCGGCCAGGATGTCGTCGACCTCGTAGCAGAGATGATGCATGCCGCCCGACGGGTTCTTCGCCAGGAATGCCGCGATCGGCGAGCCCTCGCCAAGCGGCTCCAGCAATTCGATCTTGGTGTTGCCGACATTGACGAACACCACGGTGACACCATGCTCCGGCAAAGCCTGCGGCTCGGTCACTTCGGCGCCGAGCGTGTTGCGGTAAGCCGCAATGGCGGCGGCCAAGTCCGGCACCGCGAGCGCGACATGGTTCAGCCGTCCGAGCATGTCCGAGCTTTTTCTCCCAGGTCCAACGTTGGCGTCATACGTCAAATCAACCGAGACCGACAGTCATTCAGGAGGCGCGCACTGTCGCACCTCTTCCAACCGATATCAGCAAAGCACAAAGGGAAATGTCCGGAATCAGCCCTGCCCGCGCCCGCGGTTTCACCTTCGATCTCGGGTCGTTCAAGTTGCCGCCCTGCTCGACGCCGTCGATATCAGAGACAGGCTTGCATCGGCCTTCGCGGCCGGACAGCCGCCGGCGGCCCCTGCTGGTCACCGGCCATCACATGCCATTTCCAGGCCAGGCTACATCGAATCGGCGAAGCGTTCTTTTCGCTGACTTCCCGTCGGCTGCCAGCTGAATGTCTAGCCATTGCCCATCACCTGGTGACGAACACCGTCACCAGCGGTTTCTTGCCCCAGGCTTCGTTGGCCGCGCCGCGCACCGCGCGCCGCACCGCCTCCTGCACGAGGTCGAGGTCCTTGCGGCGCTGGCGGGGGATCGATTCGACCGCGCCGACGGCCGCATCGATCATCAGATCCTCGAGCGTCTCGCCACGGCCATCGGCCTCGGCGACGCCGATTGCGACCAGATCGGGATCGCCGGCCAGTTCATACTTCTCGTCGAGCACGACATTGACCGCGACATGGCCGGCAAAGGACAATTTGCGCCGGTCGCGAATACCCATCGCCTGATCGGTGCCGATCAGGTTGCCGTCCTTGTAGACACGGCCGAACGGCACCTGGTCGATGATGGTGGCCGGACCTGGCGCGAGCCGCAGCATGTCGCCGTCGCGCACTTGCGCCACCTGGCCGATGCCGGACGTCGACATCAGCGAACCCTGCGCCACCAGATGCGCGGCCTCGCCATGCACGGGAACGCCGATCTGCGGACGCACCCACTCATACATCTTGCGCAGTTCGCTGCGCCGGGGATGGCCGGAAACGTGTACCAGAGCATCGCCATCCTCGATGATCTTGATGCCGAGATCGATCAGGCGGTTCTTGATTTCGAGGATCGCCTTCTCGTTGCCGGGAATGGTGCGCGAGGAAAACACCACCGTGTCGCCCGCCGTCAGCGACACCGATTTCATCTCGTCGCGCGACAGCTTCGCCAGCGCCGCCAGCGGCTCGCCCTGGCTGCCGGTGCAGATGATGACCAGGTTCTCGCGCGGGATGAATCCGAAATCCTCCTCGGCGATGAACTCCGGCAGCCCGTCCATATAGCCAAGCTCGTCAGCCACATCGATGACGCGCTTCAGTGAGCGGCCGAGCACCAGGCACTGGCGGCCGGCATCGCGCGCCGCCCGGGCGATCGAGACGATGCGTCCGACATTGGAGGAGAAGGTGGTGACGGCGACGCGCCCCTTGGCGGCCTGGATGACGCCTTTCAGGCCCTCGCCCACGGCCACTTCCGAAGGCGACTCGCCTTCGCGCAGCGCATTGGTCGAATCGCAGATCAGCGCCAGCACGCCCTTGTCGCCATAGGCGCGGAAGCGCGCCTCGTCGGTCTTGGGTCCGATCGTCGGTTCCGGATCGATCTTCCAGTCGCCAGTATGGATGACGGTTCCGGCCGGCGAGGTGATCGCCAGCGACATCGGTTCGGGAATGGAGTGCGCCACCGGAATGGCTTCGATCTCGAAGGGACCGACAGTGAACTTTTCGCCCGCCCGGTAGATCGTCAGCGGGATCTTCGGCGCGCCCTGCTCGCCCTGCCGCTTGGCTTCCAGCAGCCCGGCGCTGAACGGCGTCATCCAGACCGGTGCCTTCAGCTTCGGCCAGGTGTCGAGCAACGCGCCGTAGTGGTCCTCATGCGCGTGGGTGATGATGATGCCGCGCAAATTGGCGAGGTTCTCCTCGATGAAGCGGGTGTCGGGCAGGATCAGGTCGACGCCCGGATGCGCCGCGTCGGGAAAGGTGACGCCGACATCGATGACGATCCACTCGCGCGCGCTCGGCGGGCCGTAGCCGTAGAGGGCGAAGTTCATGCCGATCTCGCCGACGCCGCCGAGCGGCACGAAGACGAGTTCGGCGTTGTCCGCTTTCGCCATGATTTTTCCCTTCCTGGCCCTCAGGCCAAGCCGTTAATGCAATTCCAGAAAAAGTGTCTAACGGTTTTCAGTCCGGAATTGCTCAAAAACAAAACTATACCCGCGCGGACGCAACCGCGCCGAAATGCACATCGCCGGCGGCGACCGTCAGAACAGACCCCTCATCGTCGCGGATCACGAAACGGCAGTCCTCGTCAATGGTCTCGAAGACGCCACGCACCACATTACCGTCAATTCTGACAGCAACCTCGCCGCCAAGGCCCGCTGCGCGGGCAAGCCAACGCTTCCTGATGGCGGCAAGGCCACGGCCTTCGTCCCAAAGGCGGGCATTCTCGCTCCAGGCATCCGACAGCGCCAAAAACAGCATTTCGGCATCGCAAGCCGCGCCCAATGCATGAAGCGATGTCGCGGGATACGGCAAATCCCGCGGGTACGCCACCACGTTGACGCCGATGCCGACCGCCACCGCGAAGCGGCCACCGTCAAGCATCGCCGACTCCAGCAGGATGCCGGCGAGCTTGGCCCCGGAGGCGAGCACGTCGTTCGGCCATTTCAGCTCGAAGCGGTTCTGTCCCTGGCTCGCGCCGTCGAGGCCTATCGCGATGCGGCCCTTCGGCACCACCGCGTCGAGTGCGTCGGCCAACGCCAGCCCGGCGACGAAACCGAGCGTCGCGGCAAGTCGAAGTTCGCCGCCAGTGATGAGGAGCAGCGTCGCCGCCAGATTGCCTTCCGGCGTTGCCCAGGCACGGCCACGCCGGCCGCGCCCGCTCTCCTGCCTCTTGGAAACGACCCAGAGCTTGCCCGGGTCGCCCGCCCGGGCATGGTCCAGCGCCAGCGCGTTGGTGGAGCCGACACTGTCATGCGCCTCGAGCCGGAACCCTTCCGACGCCGAGGTTGGAGCCAGCCGAAATGCCATCCCGTCAGAAAAATGTCTTGGCGGCGGCTTCGGCATAGGTGCCGATCGGCCCGCCGATCAGCACATAGAACAGCACGAAGGCGCCACTGACGCCGAGCACGACACGCAATTCGCTGGCCATCGGCACGAAGCCGCCGACCGGCTCATCGAACCACATGATCTTGATGATGCGCAGATAATAGTAAGCGCCCACCACCGAGGCCAGCACGCCGATGATCGCCAGCGCATAGAGATTGGCGTTGATGGCGGCGAGGAAGACGTACCATTTTCCCCAGAAGCCGGCGAGCGGCGGAATACCGGCCAGCGAGAACATCAGGATGGTCAGGATCGTCGCCATCACCGGGTTGGTCGACGATAGGCCGGCGAGATCGCTGATCTGCTCGACATTGCCTTCCTTGCGCCGCATGGCGAGGATGAAGGCAAAGGTGCCAAGCGTCATCACCAGGTAGATCAACATGTAGATGGCGACGCCGCGCACACCGGCCTGGCTGTTGGCGGCAAGGCCGACCAGCGCATAGCCCATATGACCGATCGAGGAATAGGCCATCAGCCGCTTGATGTTGGTCTGACCGATGGCGGCGAAGGCGCCAAGCGCCATCGAGGCGATCGAGATGAAGACGATGATCTGCTGCCAGTCGGAAGCGATCGGCTTGAAAGCGCCCATGGTGACGCGCACGATCAGCGCCATCGCCGCCATTTTCGGTGCCGCCGCCAGGAAGGCCGTCACCGGCGTCGGCGCGCCTTCATAGACGTCGGGCGTCCACATGTGGAACGGCACGGCCGAGATCTTGAAGGCAAGCCCGGCCAGCACGAAAACCAGGCCGACGACGAGGCCGAGCTGGCGCTCGCCGCCGCCAAGCGCCGTGGCGATCTCGTGGAAGCCCAAGTTGCCGGTGTAACCATAGACCAGGCTGATGCCGTAGAGCAGCATGCCCGAGGACAGGGCACCGAGGACGAAATATTTCAGGCCGGCCTCGGTCGAACGCAGATTGTCGCGATTGATCGCCGCCAGCACATAGATCGCCAGCGACTGCAGTTCGAGGCCGAGATAGAGCCCGATCATACCGTTGGCCGAGATCATCAGCATCATGCCGAGCGTGCAAAGCAGGATCAGCACCGGATATTCGAACTTGTCGAAACGCTCCACCTTGGCAAAGCGCATCGACATGACGAGCGTCACCGCCGAGCCGACCAGCGCCAGCACCTTCATGAAGCGGGCGAAGGAATCCTGGATGAAGGCGTTGCCATAGGCGCTGCCCTGCCCTGCGTGGAAGATCAGCCAGGCGCCTGCGATCACCAGCACGGCGACGGCAAGGCCGGTCACCGTGTTGGCGGTGTTGGAACGCGAATAGGCCCCGACCATCAGCAGCGCGAGCGCGCCGATGGCAAGGATCAGCTCGGGCGTCGAGAGCGACAGGCTGGAGAGAAGGTCCGGCGTCATGGTTCGCAAAACCCCTGGGTCAGTTCGCCGCCGCGGTCTGCGCGGCGCCGATGGATGCGGTGACATTGGTGACGAGCGACTTGACCGACTGGGCCGTCGCGTCGAAGACGGGTGCGGGATAGACGCCGAAGAAGATGACCAGCACGACCAGCGGATAGATGATCGCCTTCTCGCGGGTCGACAGATCGAGTAGCCCCTTCAGGCTGTCCTTGGTCAGCGCGCCGAAGATCACCCGGCGGTAGAGCCAAAGCGCGTAGGCGGCCGACAGGATGACGCCGGTAGCGGCGAAGAACGCCACCCAGGTGTTGACGCGGAACACGCCGAGCATGGTCAGGAACTCGCCGACGAAGCCTGACGTGCCAGGCAGGCCGACATTGGCCATGGTGAAGATCATGAACGCGGTGGCGTATTTCGGCATGTTGTTGACGAGGCCGCCATAGGCCGCGATCTCACGGGTATGCATGCGGTCATAGATGACGCCGACGCACAGGAACAGCGCGCCCGAGACCAGGCCGTGGCTGAGCATCTGGAAGATCGCGCCCTGCACGCCTTCCTGGTTCATGGCGAAGATGCCCATGGTGACGAAGCCCATATGGGCGACCGACGAATAGGCGATCAGCTTCTTCATGTCCTCCTGCATCAGCGCCACCAGCGAGGTGTAGATGATGGCGACGACCGACAGCGTGAACACCAGCGGCGCGAACATCTCGGACGCCAGCGGGAACATCGGCAGGGAGAAGCGCAGGAAGCCGTACCCGCCCATCTTCAAGAGGATGGCGGCCAGGATGACCGAGCCGGCCGTCGGCGCCTCGACGTGAGCGTCCGGCAGCCAGGTGTGCACCGGCCACATCGGCATCTTCACCGCGAAGGAGGCGAAGAAGGCTAGCCACAGCCATGTCTGCATGTTGGCCGGGAAGCTGTGCGTCAAAAGCGTCGGGATGTCGGTGGTGCCGGACTGGAAGAACATCGCCATGACGGCGAGCAGCATCAGCACCGAGCCGGCCAGCGTATAGAGGAAGAACTTGAACGAGGCGTAGACGCGCCGCTTGCCGCCCCACACACCGATGATGATGAACATCGGGATCAGGCCGGCTTCGAAGAAGACATAGAACAGCACGATGTCCAGTGCGCAGAACACGCCGATCATCAGCGTCTCGAGCAGCAGGAAGGCGATCATGTACGCCTTGACGCGCTTCTCGATCGCTTCCCACGACGCCAAAATGCAAAGCGGCATCAGGAAGGTCGTCAGGATGACGAACAGCATGGAAATGCCGTCGACGCCCATATGGTAGGAAATGCCGGAATCGAGCCAGGCGACCTTTTCGACGAACTGGAAGCCGGCCTGCGAATTGTCGAAGCCGGTCCAGATCAACAGCGACACCAGGAAGGTGAACGCCGTGGTTATGAACGCGATGGCGCGAATGTTGCGGCGCGCGTTTTCGCTGTCATCGTTGATGAACAGGATCAGCAGCACACCAACCAACGGCAGGAAGGTGACCAGCGAGAGGATTGGCCAAGCGGTCATCAGAGCATCATCCAGGTGACGAGTGCGGCAACGCCGATCAGCATGGCGAAGGCGTAGTGATATAGGTAGCCGGTCTGCAGCTTGACGACGCGGTTGGTGACATCGACGACGCGCGCCGAAATACCGTCCGGCCCCAGGCCATCGATGATGGTCCCATCGCCGGTCTTCCACAGGAAGGAACCGAGACGCTTGGCCGGCCGCACGAACAGGAAGTCGTAGAGCTCGTCGAAATACCACTTGTTGAGCAGGAAGGCGTAGAGCCCGCGATGCTGGGCAGCGAGATTCCTCGGCATTTCCGGCGAACGGATGTAGAACTGCCAGGCCAGCGCCAGGCCGATCAGCATGGCGATGAAGGGCGAGAGCTCGACCCACAGCGGCAATTCGTGGATCTCGTGCAGGATGTGATTGTCCGCCAGCGTGAATAGCGACGCCTTCCAGAACTCGGCATAGCCTTCGCCGATGAAGGCGCCGTGGAAGATGATGCCGGCAAACAGCGCACCCGCCGCCAGGATGAACAGCGGCACCAGCATCACCGGCGGCGATTCATGGACGTGATGCATCACCTCGTGGCTCGCCCGCGGCTCGCCGTGGAAGGTCATGAAGATCAGCCGCCAGGAATAGAAAGAGGTGAAGCCGGCGGCGATGACCAGAGCCACGAAGGCCAGGACCGCGACGGAATTGTGCCCGGCAAAGGCGGTTTCGATGATGGCGTCCTTGGAGAAGAAGCCGGCGGTGCCGATGACGGTCACCGGAATGCCGACGCCGGTCAGCGCCAGAGTGCCGATCACCATCATCCAGTAGGTGGTCGGGATCAGCTTCCTCAAACCGCCCATCTTGCGCATGTCCTGCTCGTCGGAGACGGCATGGATGACCGAGCCGGAGCCGAGGAACAGCAGCGCCTTGAAGAAGGCGTGCGTGAACAGGTGGAAGATCGCCGCGCCATAGGCGCCGACACCGAGCGCCACGAACATGTAGCCGAGCTGCGAGCAGGTCGAATAGGCGATGACGCGTTTGATGTCGTTCTGGACGAGGCCGACGGTCGCCGCGAAGAAGGCGGTGAAGGCGCCGATGAAGGTCACCACCGTCAGCGCCGAATGCGATAATTCGAACAGCGGCGACAGCCGTGCCAGCATGAACACGCCCGCCGTCACCATCGTGGCGGCATGGATGAGCGCCGACACCGGGGTCGGGCCTTCCATGGCGTCCGGCAGCCAGGTGTGCAGCGGCACCTGCGCCGACTTGCCCATGGCGCCCATGAACAGCAGCAGGCAGACGACGGTCATCGCCGCCTGCTTGTCGAGCGCATGGCCGAGGAAGGTGAGCACGGCCGCACCCTGCGGCGCGCCTTCGGCAGGAATGAACGTCGCTGCATTGGCGAAGATCGTGCCGAGATTGACCGAGCCGAACAGCACGAAGACGCCGAAAATGCCGAGCGCGAAGCCGAAATCGCCGACGCGGTTGACGACGAAGGCCTTGATGGCGGCGGCATTGGCCGACGGCTTCTTGTACCAGAAGCCGATCAGCAGGTAGGACGCGAGGCCCACCCCTTCCCAGCCGAAGAACATCTGCACGAGATTGTCTGCCGTCACCAGCATCAGCATGGCGAAGGTGAACAGCGACAGATAGGCGAAGAAGCGCGGCCGGTTCGGATCGTGGTGCATGTAGCCGATCGAATAGATGTGAACCAGCGCCGACACGGTGTTGACCACCACCAGCATCACCACCGTCAGCGTGTCGATCCTGAGCGCCCAGGAGGCGTCCAGGCCGCCGGACTGGATCCAGTGCAGCACCGGCACGGTGAACACCTCGCCATGGCCGAAGCCGACGGAGAAGAAGGCGATCCATGACAGCACGGCCGCGATCACCAGGAAGCCGGAGGTGATGTATTCGGATGCCTTGGCACCGAGCGACGTGCCGAACAGGCCGACGATCAGGAAGCCGAGCAGTGGAAGGAAGACGATGGCCTGATACATGGTGGTTCCGTCAACCCTTCATGGCGTTCACGTCTTCGACCGCGATCGAGCCACGGTTGCGGAAGAAGACGACGAGAATGGCAAGTCCGATGGCGGCCTCAGCCGCCGCGACCGTCAGCACGAAGAGCGCGAACACCTGGCCGACCAGGTCGCCGAGCGCCGCCGAAAAGGCGACGAAGTTGATATTGACCGCGAGCAGGATCAATTCGATCGACATCAGGATGACGATGATGTTGCGGCGGTTGAGGAAGATGCCGAACACGCCGAGCGTGAACAGGATCGCCGATACGGTCAGATAATGTGCGATGCCGACGACCATCTCAGACTCCTTCGCCCGACTTGACCTTGCGGATTTCCATGCCGGTCGCCGCTGTGCGGCCGACCTGAGCTGCGATCGACTGCCGCTTGACCCCTTCCTTGTGGCGTAGCGTCAGGACGATGGCGCCGATCATGGCAACCAGCAGGATGAGGCCCGAAATCTGGAAGTAGTAGAGGTAGTCGGTATAGAGGATGTCGCCGAGCGCTGCCGTGTTCGAGCGCGTGGCAAGATCCGGAATGGGCTTTGCGACGGTCGAGGCGAGCTTCGGCGCGAAGGTGTAGCCGCCCAGCACGATGATCAGCTCCGCCGCCAGGATCAGCCCGACCAGCGCGCCGATCGGCGCGTATTGCAGGGCTCCCTCCTTCATCTCGGCGAAGTCGACGTCGAGCATCATGACGACGAACAGGAACAGCACCATGACGGCGCCGACATAGACGACGAGCAGGATCATCGCCAGGAACTCGGCGCCGGTCAGCATGAAAAGGCCGGCGGCGTTGAAGAAGGTCAGGATCAGGAACAGCACCGAATGCACGGGGTTGCGCGACGAAATGACCATGAACGCCGACGCCACCGCGACAAAGGCGAAGAGGTAGAAAAAGGCCGCCTCTAGTCCACTCAGCATTGGGGATCCCCCGGGTTCCTGTCCAAACAGGACAATCGTCCTGTTCGTTATCTCTGGCTTCGTCCCACTTCCGGTACCGAAGCCGCGTTGTCCTATCGCATGTTCCGATCGGGTTGAAATACCCGATCGAAAGAAACGTGCGACACTTTTGTCTTCCGGAGGATGATCTTGTCCGAAAAGTCCGCAATTTTTCGGGATCACCCTCTAGACGAGGCGCCTCGCCCCGTCCATGCGTCAAATATCAGCGGTACGGCGCGTCCAGCGAGATGTTGCGCGCCAGTTCGCGCTCCCACCGGTCGCCATTCGCCAGCAGCCTGTCCTTGTCGTAGTAGAGTTCCTCGCGTGTCTCCGTCGCGAACTCGAAATTCGGCCCCTCGACGATGGCGTCGACCGGGCAAGCTTCCTGGCAGAAGCCGCAATAGATGCACTTCACCATGTCGATGTCGTAACGCACCGTGCGGCGCGTGCCGTCATTGCGGCGCGGGCCGGCCTCGATGGTGATCGCCTGCGCCGGGCAGATCGCCTCGCACAGCTTGCAGGCGATGCAGCGTTCCTCGCCATTGGGATAGCGGCGCAGCGCATGCTCGCCGCGGAAGCGCGGGCTGATCGGCCCCTTCTCGTGCGGATAGTTGATCGTCTCCTTCGGCGCGAAGAACTGGCGCATCGACAGGAAGAAGGCGCTGACGAAATCCTGCAGCAGCAGCGATTTTGCGGCCTGGGAAAGAGCGGACATCACGCAAACCCCGTGATCTTGAGGAAGGCCGCGGTGGCGACGACCATGAACAGCGAGATCGGCAGGAACACTTTCCAGCCCAGCCGCATCAGCTGGTCGTAGCGGTAGCGCGGCACGAAGGCCTTCACCATCGAGATGCCGAAGAACACGAAGCAGACCTTCAGCACGAACCAGATCACCCCGGGCACCCAGGTGAAGGGCGCGAAGTCGAAGGGCGGCAGCCAGCCGCCGAGGAACAGGATGGTGGCCAAGGCACACATCAAGACGATGGCGACATACTCGCCGAGGAAGAACAGCAGGAACGGCGTCGACGAATATTCGACCATGTGGCCGGCGACCAGCTCCGATTCGGCTTCGACCAGATCGAAGGGCGGACGGTTCGTCTCGGCCAGGGCCGAGATGAAGAAGATGATGAACATCGGGAACAGGGCCAGCCAGTTCCAGTCGAGGAACGTGTTGGGCAGGCCAAGCCGCGTACCGAGCCCACCCTGCTGCGACAACACGATATCGCTGAGGTTGAGCGAGCCGGCGGTGAGCAGCACGGTGACGATGACGAAGCCGATCGAGACTTCATAGGACACCATCTGCGCGGCCGAGCGCAGCGCGCCGAGGAACGGATATTTCGAGTTGGATGCCCAGCCGCCCATGATCACGCCATAGACCTCGAGCGAGGAAATGGCGAAGACATAGAGGATGCCGACATTGACGTTGGCGATCGCCCAACCCTGGCTGACCGGAATCACCGCCCAGGCCGAGATCGCCAGCACGGCTGAAACCAGCGGCGCCAGCAGGAAGACGCCCTTGTTGGCGCCGGACGGGATGACCGGCTCCTTGAACACGAACTTCAACAGATCGGCGAAGGCCTGCAGCGTGCCCCAGGGGCCGACGACGTTCGGGCCACGGCGAAGCTGCACGGCCGCCCAGATCTTGCGGTCGGCGTAGAGGATGTAGGCCACGAAGATCAGCAGCACCACGATCAGCACGACCGACTTCAGCAGGATCAGCAGCGCCGGCAGCACGTAGAAGGAGAAGAAGGTGTCCATGCTTATTCCGCCGCCTGCTTGAAGCCGCTCTTGGCCAGTGCCGAGCATTCCGCCATCACGGCCGATGCCCGCGCGATCGGGTTGGTCAGATAGAAATCCTTGACCGGCGAGGTGAACGCGCCCTTGTTCAGCCGCCCGCCGAGCTTCGCCACGCCGGCGATGTCCTCGGCATTGCCGGCCGCGACCTGGTCGATGCGGGCGAGATGCGGATACTCGCCATAGAGCTTGGCGCGCAGCTGCGGCAGTGAATCGAACGGCAGTTTCTTGCCCAGCACGTCGGACAGTGCCCGCAGGATCGCCCAGTCCTCGCGCGCATCGCCCGGTGCGAAGCCGGCGCGGTTGGTCTGCTGCACGCGACCCTCGGTGTTGACGTAGGTGCCGGACTTTTCGGTATAGGCCGCCGCCGGCAGGATGACATTGGCGCGGTGCGCGCCGGCGTCGCCATGCGTGCCGACATAGACGACGAACGCGCCGCCGGTCTTGCTCATGTCGATCTCGTCGGCACCGAGCAGGAACAGCACGTCCGTCTCGCCCAGCATGCCGGCGACGTTCTTGCCGCCCTCGCCCGGCACGAAGCCGAGATCGAGGCCGCCGACGCGCCCCGCTGCGGTGTGCAGCACGGCAAAGCCGTTCCAGTCGGCGCGGGCGGCATTTACGGCCGCGGCGAGCCTGGCCGCCTGGCCGAGCACGGCCGCGCCATCTGCGCGCGCCAGAGCGCCCTGGCCGACGATAACAAGCGGGTGCGTCGCCTTCTTCAGCGTCTGGAAGAACTTGCCGTTGCCATCAGCTAGATCCTTCAGCGAGTCCGGCCCGGCGCCCAGCTGCTCGTAGTCGTAGCGCGTATCGCCGATATCGCCGATGACGCCGACCGGCAGATTGCCGAGGCGCCAGCGCTTGCGGATGCGGGTATTGAGCACCGAGGCCTCGAAGCGCGGATTGGCGCCGATGATCAGCACCGCGTCGGCCTGCTCGATGCCTTCGATGGTCGGATTGAAGATATAGCTGGCGCGTCCGAGCGCCGGATCGAGCGCGGCGCCATCCTGGCGGCAATCGATGTTCTTCGATCCGAGCGAAGCCATCAGAAGCTTCAACGCAAAGATCTCCTCGACCGCCGCGAGATCGCCCGCGATCGCGCCGATCCTCTCAGGCGTCGTCTTCGACACCGCGTCCTTGATCGAAGCGAACGCTTCGGCCCAGCTCGCCGGAACCAGCTTGCCGTCCTTGCGCACATAGGGACGGTCGAGGCGCTGCGTGCGCAGGCCGTCCCAGATGAAGCGGGTCTTGTCGGAAATCCATTCCTCGTTCACGGCCTCGTTGACGCGCGGCAGGATGCGCATCACTTCGCGCCCACGGCTATCGACGCGGATCGCCGAACCGACGGCATCCATGACGTCGATGGATTCGGTCTTGGTCAGCTCCCACGGCCGCGCCTGGAAGGCGAAGGGCTTGGAGGTCAGCGCGCCGACCGGGCAGAGATCGATGACATTGCCCTGCAACTCCGAGGTCATTGCCTGTTCGAGATAGGTGGTGATCTCGGCATCCTCGCCACGGCCGATCAGGCCGAGTTCGGAAATGCCGGCAACCTCGGTGGTGAAGCGGACGCAGCGCGTGCAGTGGATGCAGCGGTTCATCACCGTCTTGACCAGCGGGCCGATGTACTTGTCTTCCACCGCGCGCTTGTTCTCGTGATAGCGCGAGGAATCGACGCCGAAGGCCATCGCCTGGTCCTGCAGGTCGCACTCGCCGCCCTGGTCGCAGATCGGGCAATCCAGCGGGTGGTTGATCAGCAGGAACTCCATCACGCCTTCCCGAGCCTTCTTGACCATCGGCGTGTTGGTGAAGATTTCCGGCGGCTCGCCATTCGGACCGGGGCGCAGGTCGCGCACGCCCATGGCGCAGGAGGCCTGCGGCTTAGGCGGCCCACCCTTGACCTCGATCAGGCACATGCGGCAATTGCCGGCGATCGACAGCCGCTCATGGAAGCAGAAGCGCGGCACTTCCGCGCCCGCGTCTTCCGCCGCCTGCAGCAGCGTGTAGTGGTCGGGTACAGTGATTTCTTTCCCGTCGACCTTGAGCTTTGCCATTCGTCTCAAACCCCTGCGGATTTCCCGCAATCTCATTTCCCGGGCGCGACAGAAGCAGCGCCCGACATTTCTTTCACTTCTTCGCGGCCAGCGCCGCGGCCTGGGCAGTCCAGTCGTCACGGCCAATGCGGCCCTTGAACGACAGATAGTCGTCGACCCAGGCGATCTCTTGCGGCGACCATGCGGCGACTTGGGCGAACGTCCAGATACCGAGGCCGTTCAGCACCTTTTCCAGCTTCGGACCGATGCCCGATATCGCCTTCAGATCCGAAGGCTCCGCCGGCCTGTCCATGGCCTTGGGCTGACGGAAATCCTCGGGCATCAGCACACCGGGAGCATCGTCCGTTGCCGGACCTGCATCGGCCACGGGCGCCGTGATGGCGGCTTCCTTGGCGGCAATGTCCGTAACTTCCTGCGCAAAGGACTGCGCCTCGGCAATCATGGTCTTCGCCGTCGCCCGCGCCCTGGTGGACGACGCGTCTTCGAATTGCTCGACGCGGGCCTCGAAATCCTCGATCAGCGGCTGCATGAGGCGCTGTGACGCCTCGGCGGCACCCGAAAGCGCGCCCATCCAGACGCCGAAGGCTTGATTGGCGAGCCCCATGCCAAGCGCCGACATCGCCACCGCACCTGCGATAGGGTGCGCGAAAAGGTTGACGGCGCTGGCCATCTCCTTCGGCATCATCCTGGTCAGGTCCTGGTTCATCTTCTCGATCTGGTCCAAATTGGGCATCAATGGGTAGGGTGTCGAATACGGCGCCATAGAGTTCTCCTGGTCGTTTCTTCGTTCGCCCCGCCCCGATTTCTTCCCGCGTTCAAAAGTTTCTTTTTATTCCGCCGCCACCATCACCGGTTCGGCCCGGTGCGCGTTGCGCGAAAACTCGTCGATGCGCCGCTCCACCTCACCACGGAAATGCCGCATCAAGCCCTGGATCGGCCATGCCGCCGCATCACCCAGCGCACAGATCGTGTGACCCTCGACCTGCTTGGTGACGTCGAGCAGCATGTCGATCTCGCGCTTCTGCGCCTCGCCGCGCACCAGCCGCTCCATCACCCGCCACATCCAGCCGGTGCCCTCGCGGCACGGCGTGCACTGGCCGCAGCTTTCATGCTTGTAGAAGTAGGACAACCGCGCGATCGCCTTCACGACATCGGTCGACTTGTCCATGACGATGACGGCGGCCGTGCCGAGGCCGGATTTGAGGTCGCGCAGCGCGTCGAAATCCATCGGCGTGTCGATGATCTGCTCGGCCGGCACCAGCGGCACCGAGGCGCCGCCCGGAATGACGGCGAGCAGATTGTCCCAGCCGCCGCGGATGCCGCCGCAATGTGTCTCGATCAGTTCGCGGAACGGGATCGACATCGCCTCTTCGACGGTGCACGGATTGTTGACGTGGCCGGAAACGCAGAACAGCTTGGTGCCGACATTGTTGGGCCGGCCGAAAGACGAGAACCAGGCCGCACCCCGGCGCAGGATGGTTGGCGCCACCGCGATCGATTCGACGTTATTGACCGTCGTCGGGCAGCCATAGAGGCCGACATTGGCCGGGAATGGCGGCTTCAGCCGGGGCTGGCCCTTCTTGCCTTCGAGGCTTTCCAGCAGCGCCGTTTCCTCGCCGCAGATATAGGCGCCGGCGCCGTGATGCATGTAGATTTCGAAATCGTAGCCCGACGTGTTGTTCTTGCCGATCAGCCTGGCCTCGTAGGCCTCCTCGATCGCCCGCTGCAGCGCCTCGCGCTCGCGGATGAACTCGCCGCGCACATAGATGTAGGCGGCAATCGCGCCCATGGCGAAGCCGGCCAGGAACGCGCCTTCGACCAGCGTGTGCGGGTCGTTGCGCAGGATATCGCGGTCCTTGCAGGTGCCGGGCTCGGATTCGTCGGCGTTGATGACGAGATAGCTCGGCCGGCCGTCGCTCTGCTTGGGCATGAACGACCATTTCAGCCCGGTCGGGAAGCCGGCGCCGCCGCGTCCGCGCAGGCCCGACGCCTTCATTTCGTTGACGATCCACTCACGCCCCTTGGCGACGATGCCGGGCGTGTTGTCCCAGGCGCCGCGTGCCATGGCGCCGGCCAGCGACTTGTCGAAGAGGCCGTAGATATTGGTGAAGATGCGGTCTTTGTCCTGAAGCATTTTTCGTCCCTCAGACCGGCTTCTTGCCGAAGACGCGGATGTATTCGGCGACGCCGCCCTTGGCGAGCGCCTTGGCTTGGCGGACCCAGTCGTCGCGGTCGATGCGGCCCTGGAAGGAGAGATAGCCGTCGACCCACTCGCGTTCGGCCTTCTTCCACGACGCGACCTGCGCGAAGGTGAAGATGCCTAGCGTGTGCAGGATACCCTCGATCTTCGGGCCGACCCCGGAGATCAGCTTGAGATCGTCGACCGCGGCCGGCCTGTCGATACCGGCCGGGCGATTCTTGTCCTCCAGCGACGGCTTTGCCGGCTTTGCGGCTCGCACCTTGGCTTCCGGCGCCTTGAATGCCGATGCCGGTTCGGCCCTGACCGTCGGTCCACTGCGCTGCTTGGAGACCTTCTCGACTTCCGGCGCTGCCTTGTTGGCATTGGCGGCCGAATGCAGCGGCGCAGCAACGCTCGCCGCCTTCTCCGTCGCCGGCGCCACCTTGGCTTTTGAAGGCGTCTTCAATACCGGGCTGGTCTCGGGCGTATCGGTTTTCGGCTTGCTGGCATTGGACGGCGCGACAGGGGCGGCTGCCCTTGCCGGCACCGGCGCGGCGATGATCGCGTCGGGCGCTGCCTTGGCGGCCTTGGCCGCTTCCCGGGCTTCCCGGTCGCGGGTCGACTTGAGGATCGCCTTTTCGCTCTTCAGCGTCGTCAAACCGGAGGCCGGCTCCGAGCCGGTACGGCCGTTCTGCGGTCCCGGCGTCACCGAAGCTCCCTTGCCCGCGTCGTAGAGATCGATGATTTCGGCCAGACGCTCGGGTGTCAGATCCTCGAACGTATCCTTGAACACCATGACCATCGGTGCATTGACGCAGGCGCCGAGGCACTCGACCTCCTCCCACGACAAGGTGCCCTTGTCATTGGTGTGGAACTGGTCGTGATGGATTTTCGAGCGGCATACATCCATCAGCGCTTCCGAGCCGCGCAGCATGCACGGCGTGGTGCCGCAGACCTGGATGTGCGCACGGGTACCAACGGGATTCAACTGATATTGCGTGTAGAAGGTCGCGACCTCGAGCCCGCGGATGCGCGGCATGCCGAGCATGTCGGAGATGGTCTCGATCGCCGCCTTGGTGACCCAGCCTTCCTGCTCCTGCGCAATCATCAGCAAAGGAATGATCGCCGACTGCTCGCGGCCCTTCGGGTACTTCTTGATCCATTGCTTGGCAGCCGCCGCGTTCGCCTTGTTGAAGGCGAAGGAGGCTGGCTGGACGCTGGCTTCTGCGAGACGGCGGACTGACATTTAGCGATCGACCTCACCAAACACGATGTCGAGGGAGCCGAGAACGGCGGTGACGTCGGCCAGCATGTGGCCGCGGCACAGGAAATCCATGGCTTGCAGATGCGCGAAACCGGGGGCGCGCAGCTTGCAGCGGTAGGGCTTGTTGGTGCCGTCCGAGACCAGATAGACGCCGAACTCCCCCTTCGGCGCCTCGACCGCCGCATAGACCTCGCCGGCCGGCACGCGGTAGCCTTCGGTGTAGAGCTTGAAGTGATGGATGAGCGCTTCCATCGAGCGCTTCATCGCCGCGCGCTTGGGTGGCACCACCTTGCCGTCGAGGTTCGACACCGGGCCGGTGCTTTCCTTGCCGAGCAGCAGGTCGACGCACTGGCGCATGATTCGTGCCGACTGGCGCATTTCTTCCATGCGCAAGAGATAACGGTCGAAGCAGTCGCCGTTCTTGCCGATCGGGATGTCGAAATCCATCTCGGAGTAGCACTCATAGGGCTGCGACTTGCGCAGGTCCCACGGCGAGCCCGAGCCGCGCACCATGACGCCCGAGAAGCCCCAGGCCCAGGCGTCGGCCAGCGAAACGATGCCGATATCGACATTGCGCTGCTTGAAGATACGGTTGCCGGTGAGCAGCTTGTCGAGATCGTCGAGCGATTTCAGGAACGGGTCGATCCACTTGCCGATGTCCTCGACCAGCTGCCGCGGCAGGTCCTGGTGGACGCCGCCGGGCCGGAAATAGGCGGCATGCATGCGCGAGCCGGAGGCGCGCTCATAGAACACCATCAGCTTTTCGCGCTCGACGAAGCCCCACAGCGGCGGCGTCAGCGCGCCGACGTCCATCGCCTGCGTCGTCACATTGAGGATGTGCGACATGATGCGGCCGATTTCGCAATAGAGCACGCGGATCAGTTGGCCGCGCCTCGGCACCTCGATGCCGAGCAGGCGCTCGGCGGCGAGCGCGAAGGCGTGCTCCTGGTTCATCGGCGCGCAATAGTCGAGCCGATCGAGATAAGGCACCGCCTGCAGATAGGTTTTTGCCTCGATCAGCTTTTCCGTACCGCGATGCAGCAGGCCGATATGCGGATCGACGCGGTCGACGACTTCGCCGTCGAGCTCCAGAACAAGGCGCAAAACGCCATGCGCGGCAGGATGCTGCGGGCCGAAATTGATGTTGAAGTTGCGGACGGAGGTTTCAGCCATTCTGGCGCCTCTGGCGAAGAGTCAGTAGTGAGTAGTGAGTAGTGATCATCAATCTCAACGCCTGCTTCATTCCGCCTGCTTGGCCTGCACCGTTCGGATAAGAGATCTCATCATTTTTCCAATCTCTTCGCATCGCAGCAGCAGTTCAATCTCATTGTCTTTTCGCAGCAAGCCAACCCGGCATGCCAGCAATATGTGCGTTTCCAGTTCCTTCAACGAACCTTGCGCCATGCGCAAAAATTGAACGAACGAACCTCTGTTTTCCCGACCGTATCCTCCGCGACATTCGCAGCGATCGAAACCGCCGATCGGCGCATCTGAGAGGTCATGTAGATCTCTTCCTTCGGGAACTCCTTGGTGTGGCGGTAACAGTCCTCAGCGAGCGTCATCGCCGATTGCCACACCTTCAAGTCGCGATAAGATTCGATCCGTTGCTCCAACTCTTCTCCTACTGACTACTCACTACTTCCCTACTCACTGTTTCGCTTTTTCATCCCCGGGCAGCACATAGTCGGTGCCTTCCCAAGGGGAAAGAAAATCGAAATTGCGGAATTCCTGCTTGAGCTCGACCGGCTCGTAGATGACGCGCTTGGCCTCGTCGTCGTAGCGCACTTCGACGAACCCGGTCAGCGGGAAATCCTTGCGCAGCGGATGGCCTTCGAAACCGTAGTCGGTCAGCAGGCGGCGCAGATCGGGGTGGCCCGAAAACAGCACGCCATAGAGATCGTAGGTCTCGCGCTCGAACCAGTCGGCGCCGGGATAGATGCCGGTGATCGACGGCACCATCGTCTCCTCGTCGGCCTGCACCTTGACGCGGATGCGCACATTCTGTTTCGGCGACAACAGGTGATAGACGACGTCGAAGCGCTTGGCCCGCGACGGATAGTCGGCGCCGCAGACATCGATGATCGATATGAACTGGCAGCGCGCATCGTCGCGCAGGAAAGTCATCACTTCGACCAGATCGCCCGGCTCGACCTGGACGGTGAGCTCGCCATAGGCGAGCACCGCATCGCCGAAGCGGCCAGGCAGCTTCTCGCCGAGATAGGTCGACAGTTCGCTAAGGGATGCGGCCATTGATTTACCGTTCGATCGTGCCGGTGCGGCGGATCTTCTTCTGCAGGAGAAGAATGCCGTAGAGCAGGGCTTCGGCGCTCGGCGGGCAGCCGGGCACATAGATGTCGACGGGCACGACGCGGTCGCAGCCACGCACCACCGAATAGGAATAATGATAATAGCCGCCGCCATTGGCGCAGGAGCCCATCGAGATGACGTAGCGCGGCTCCGGCATCTGATCGTAGACCTTGCGCAGCGCCGGCGCCATCTTGTTGGTCAGCGTGCCGGCCACGATCATGATGTCGGACTGGCGCGGAGACGCGCGCGGCGCGACGCCGAACCGCTCCGAATCGTAGCGCGGCATCGAGGTGTGGATCATCTCGACCGCGCAGCACGCCAGGCCGAAGGTCATGAACATCAGCGAGCCGCTGCGCGCCCAGGTGATCAGCGCCTCGGTCGAGGTGACCAGAAAACCCTTGTCGGCAAGCTCGTTGTTGATTTCGAGGAAGAAGGGATCGTCCTGCCCCACCGGCTTGCCGGTATTGGGATCGATGATACCCTTGGGCTTCGGCGCGACGAGGGTGCCTGAACTGTCGTTCAATCCCATTCCAGCGCTCCTTTTTTCCATTCATAGGCGAAGCCGATTGTCAGCACTGCCAAAAACACCATCATCGACCAGAAACCGAGCATGCCGATCTTCGAGAAGGACACCGCCCAGGGAAACAGGAAGGCTACTTCGAGATCGAAGATGATGAACAGGATCGACACCAGGTAGAAACGGATGTCGAACTTCATGCGGGCGTCGTCGAACGAGTTGAATCCGCATTCATAGGCGGACAGCTTCTCGGGATCCGGGTTGCGGTAGGCTACCAGGAACGGCGCCGCGAGCAGCGCCAGGCCGACCACCAGCGCCACGCCGATAAACAGGACGATGGGCAGGTACGAACTGAGGAGTGCGTTCATGCAGCGGCTTTCCGTTGGCGCCAATCCACGTTGATTACAGCACCGGACCTTAATGCGGAAGCGTGACAGATTAACCGCTGAACCGTTTTAAGGAGCCTATGCTGCAACGCGGCGAGGGTTAGCGCAGCACTTCCAGCGAAGCAAGTCAAACCTTGTTCAAAACACCGAGCTGGACGGCAATCCGGGAGAAACTGGTCCCATATGCTCCTGTTTGATTTCCTTCGTCTTTTACTCCACTTTTCTCTCCTGACAAGGTTGCCGCCAAAACCCTGCTAGCATGGACAGGAATCACCCCCCGCAACGCCAGACAGGTCCACCAGAGACGCATCCGCATGAAGGAAAAGATCTCGCTTGCCGCCGCCCGGCGCATCGCGCTCGCCGCTCAGGGATTTCTCGATCCCCGCCCCGCCGGCACGCCCGACCGCCGCCACTTCGCCCGCGTTCTGTCTCGCACCGGCCTGCTGCAGATCGATTCCGTCAGTGCGGTGGTTCGCGCCCATTACATGCCCCTCTATTCGCGTCTTGGCCCCTATCCCCTCGCTTTGCTCGACAATGCCGCCGTGACGCGAAAGCGCACTGTGTTCGAATACTGGGCGCACGAGGCCTCGTTCCTGCCCGTCGAGACCTACCCGCTGATGCGCTGGCGCATGCGGCGCGCCGAGCAAGGCGATGAAATGTATCTGGGGCTGGCCAAATGGGGCCGCGAGCACGCCCCCTATATAGAAGAGATCTACCGCGAGGTCGTGGCACGCGGCCCGATCGCCGCTTCCGCGCTGGAAGGCCAGAAAGGCTCCGGCGGCTGGTGGGGCTGGAGCCACGCCAAGCACGCCTTCGAATGGCTGTTCTGGGCCGGGCGCATCACCACCGCGCACCGGCGCGGCTTCGAGCGCTTCTACGACCTGCCGGAGCGCGTGCTGCCGCAGGCGATCCTCGACCTGCCGGTACCGACCGCCGAGGATGCGCATCGCGAATTGCTGCGCATCTCCGCCCGCGCCCATGGCGTGGCGACATCGGGCGACCTGCGCGATTATTTTCGACTCTCCCCCGCCGACATGAAAGGCCGCCTGGAGGAACTGGTCGAGACCGGCGAGTTGCTGCCGGTCCGTGTCGAGGGCTGGGACAAGCCGGCTTACCTCCATAGGGACGCGCGCTTGCCACGCAAGATCGAGGCCCGCGCCCTGCTGGCGCCGTTCGATCCGGTCGTCTTCGAGCGCTCGCGCAGCGAGCGGCTGTTCGATTTCCACTACCGTATCGAGATCTACACCCCGGCCGACAAGCGCCAATATGGCTACTATGTCCTGCCCTTCCTGCTCGGCGACAGGATCGTGGCGCGCGTCGACCTCAAGGCCGACCGGCCGGCAAGTGTCCTGCGTGTCCATGCCGCCTACGCCGAGCCCGGCGCACCGCCCGAAACCGCCGCTCAGCTCTCCGAGGAATTGAAGCAGATGCAGGGCTGGCTTGGCCTCGAACGCATCGAAGTGACGCCCGCCGGCGACCTGGGCCCGGCGCTGTCCGACATCGCGGTGTCGTAAGCTCGCGTTGACACCGCTGCCCGCAAGAGCCTAAATCCAATCCAGACGGTCTCCTCTCGGCAAAGGGAGGGGCCAAGAGGGAATGCGGTGCGGGATTGAAAATCCCAAATCCGCGGCTGTCCCCGCAACTGTGAGCGAAGAGCCAAGGCCGAAAGCCACTGGGATTGTCCCGGGAAGGCGGCTACCCAAGGCGATGACCCGCGAGCCAGGAGACCTGCCGTCTGGAATGCAAGAATCCGATCGCCCGGCGGGTTTTCCGGGCAAGGAGCCTGATTTGGATCGCGACAGCAGTTTTTCGGCTGAAACAACGGACATTTCGTCCGGCGGGGATGATTCCCTGGCCGGCATCACTGTCATCGTCTGCGCCTCCTGTCGCGACGAGACCGGCCCCGATGCTCATCCCCGGGCCGGCGAACTTTTGGCTGAAGATACGCGCCAAGCCGCCTCGGGCGACAACATCCGCATCCGCACCGTCGAATGCCTCGGCAATTGCAAGCGCCGGCTGAGCGCCGCGATCCTGCGCGACGGATGCTGGAGCTATGTGTTTGGCGATCTGACCCCGACCAGCGGTGCCGATCTCGTCACCGGCGCGAAACTCTTCGCCACCTCCAGCGACGGCCTCATTCCCTGGCGGGGCAGGCCCGATAGCCTCAAACGCGGCCTCGTTGCCCGCATCCCTCCCCTCGACATGCTGAAAGACTGATATGACCGCATCCGTTTCCCGCGTTCCCTGCACCGTCGTCACCGGCTTCCTCGGCGCCGGCAAGACGACCCTTGTCCGCCATCTTCTGGAAAACGCCGGCGGCAAACGGATTGCCATCATCGTCAACGAGTTCGGCGACATCGGCATCGACGGCGAAATCCTCAAGGGCTGCGGCATCGACACCTGCCCCGAGGAAAACATCGTCGAACTGGCCAATGGCTGCATCTGCTGCACCGTCGCCGACGATTTCGTGCCGGCGCTCGACCAGATCCTGTGCCTGACGCCGAAGGTCGACCATATCCTGATCGAAACCTCGGGCCTCGCTCTGCCCAAGCCGCTGGTCCAGGCTTTCCAGTGGCCGTCGGTGAAGAGCCGCGTGACCGTCGATGGCGTCATCGCCGTGGTCGACGGTCCCGCACTTGCCGAAGGCCGGGTTGCCAACGACATGGAAGCCCTGCAGGCGCAGCGCGCCGGGGATGAAAGCCTCGACCATGATGATCCGGTCGAGGAAGTGTTCGAGGACCAGATCGCCTGCGCCGATCTGATCATCCTGTCGAAGAGCGACCTGATGGACGCCGACGGCTCGGCCCGCGCTAACAGCATCATCGGCGAACACGCCGCCCGCGCCGTGAAGATCGTGCCGACGTCTCATGGCAAGGTCGATCCCTCGGTGCTGCTCGGCCTCGGGCTCGCCGTCGAGGACGATATCGAGAACCGCAAATCCCATCACGACGGCGCATTCGACCACGAGCATGACGACTTCGACACGTTCATCGTCGACATTCCCTCGATCGCCAATCCCGACGAGCTGGCAAAGCGCGTCGCCGCGGCCGCCGAACAGGAGAACGTGTTGCGGGTGAAAGGCTTCGTCGAGGTCGGCGGCAAGCCGATGCGGCTCCTGCTGCAGGCCGTCGGCCCGCGCGTCAATCATTACTATGACCGCGCCTGGAGCGCCGAGGACGACCGCCGTTCGCGCCTGGTCGTCATCGGCCTCAAGGGGCTGAACCGTCCTGCGATCGAACGCATCCTCGCCGGCTGATTTCAGGCACAGCCGCGATGCACATCCTCACCACGACCTCCGCCTCGCTCGACGACCTCGCCGAGCCTGTCGATCTCAGGCAGACACCGGCGGATATCGTGGCCCTGTCCTTCACCGACAGCGACCTCGCCGGGCTGGCGGCGGCATGGAAGGCCGACGCCGATCGCCTGCCCTCGATGCGGCTGGCGGCACTGCGCGACCTGCGCCATCCCATGTCGGTCGACCTCTGGGTCGACAGCGTCGCCCGCCACGCCAAGGTCGTCCTGGTGCGTATCCTCGGCGGTTACGACTGGTGGCGCTATGGCTGCGACCAACTGGCGGCAATTGCCCGCGAACGCGGCATAAGACTGGCGCTGCTTCCCGGTGAAAGCCATGACGAGGATCTCAGGCTGATCGAAGCCTCGACGCTGCCCCGCGCCGAACTCGACGGCCTGCTCGGCTATTTCCGCGAGGGCGGCCCGGCCAATATGAACGCGCTGGTGCACAGGCTGGCGGGCCTGGCCGGACAGGATACATCAGTCGCCAGTCCGGTCAGCGTGCCGAAGGCCGGTTACTATCAGTCTGGAATGGGGGTCGCAGAGAAGCCGGACCTTTCAAATGTCAGCGCCCCCATCATCCCGATTCTCTTCTACCGATCGATGCTGCTCGCGGCCGATGTCGCCCCGATCGATGCGCTGGCCGAGGCTTTGCGCTCCCAGGGACTGGCACCGGTCCCGATCTTTGTTTCCAGTCTCAAGGATCCGCTGTCCCTGGCATTCGCCGAAAATGCCGTCGCATCGCTGAAACCGGCCGCCATCATCGCCGCGACCGCTTTCGCGTCCGGCGCCGAGGCCGGCGTGGAAACCCTGTTCGACCGCGCCGGCGTGCCTGTCTTCCAGGTCATCGTCGCCACCACACGCCGCGACGTCTGGGAAAACAACCAGCGCGGGCTGGCACCCGCCGACCTTGCCATGCATGTCGTGCTGCCCGAACTCGATGGCCGCATCCTTGCCGGCGCCATTTCCTTCAAGGGCGAGAGTGATGTCGACCCGGCGCTGGGCCACCGTGCGTTGGCCAACCAGCCGC
Source organism: Mesorhizobium sp. ESP7-2 (assembly GCF_020164715.1). Taxonomy (NCBI): domain Bacteria; kingdom Pseudomonadati; phylum Pseudomonadota; class Alphaproteobacteria; order Hyphomicrobiales; family Phyllobacteriaceae; genus Mesorhizobium; species Mesorhizobium sp. ESP7-2. The sequence goes on along the minus strand of NZ_JAIUGQ010000028.1, from coordinate 56,495 downwards.
AAGCGGATCGTGTGGAGCAAGTGGCTAAGCGCGTAGCGGCCTTCATCCGTTTGCAAGAGACCCCGCGCGCCGAACGCAAGCTGGCGATCCTCATTCCCGATTACCCCAGCGCCCCTGGCCGCACCGGCTATGCGGTCGGGCTCGATGTTCCGTCCAGCGTGCTGGCCATGCTGCACGACTTGAGCGAACAGGGCTATGCCGTTGAAGGGATTCCACAAACGCCGCGCGAGTTGCTGGATTTGCTGGAACGCGGCGACGGTGGGCTGGGGCTGGAAGACTACGACTCCTTTTCGACGGAGTTACCGTCAGCGGCGATTGCCGCGATAGAGGCTGCCTGGGGCAGAACGGAAAGCGTGACAGGTCTTCGCGAGGCGCCCCCCTCTGTCCTGCCGGACATCTCCCCCTCAAGGGGGGAGATTGGCAGCTCCAGCGCCCCGTCCATCCCTGCAATGTTGGCATTTGGCGAAAGCCGTGACGACAGCGCAATCTCCCCCCTTGAGGGGGAGATGTCCGGCAGGACAGAGGGGGGCGCCTCGCGCAAACCTTCGCTATCAAGCAAGAAACACTTCCCCTTCCGCGCCGCGCATTTCGGCAACATCACCGTGGCCCTCGCTCCCGACCGCGGCCGCTCCGCCGACCGCCGCGCCGACTACCACGATCCGACGCTGCCTCCGCGCCACGCTTTGATCGCCTTCGGCCTATGGCTGCGCAGATCGCTCGGCGTCCATGCCTTGATCCATGTCGGGGCCCATGGCACGCTGGAATGGCTGCCCGGCAAGACGGTGGCGCTTTCGCAAAACTGCTTTCCCGAAATTGTGACCGGCTCCCTGCCCGTCATCTATCCCTTCATCGTCTCCAACCCCGGCGAGGCGGCACAGGCCAAGCGGCGCATTGCCGCCGTCACCCTTGGCCATCTGCCGCCGCCGCTGACAGGCGCCGGGCTGGACGAGGACCAGCACAAGCTCGAACGGCTGGTCGACGAATACGCCCAGGCCGACGGCCTCGACCGCCGCCGCCGCGACCGTCTCGCCAGGTTGATTGTCGAAACCGCGCAAAAGACCGGTCTCGCCTCCGAAGCCGGCGTCGCCGCGACCGACGCGCCCGATGAAGCGCTGCGCCGCATCGACGCCTGGCTCTGCGACCTCAAGGATTTCGCCATCAAGGACGGGCTGCATGTCTACGGCCGTGTCCCAGACGACGAGCCGGACCCCATGCGCAGGCAAAGCGCGGAAGCCGAGAAGGCCGCGCTGCTCGCCGCGCTCGATGGCCGTCACGTCAAGGCTGGCCCGGCCGGCGCGCCGGCGCGCGGCCGCTCCGACGTGCTGCCGACAGGCCGTAACCTGTTCACCTCGGACCCGCGCACCATGCCGACTCCGACCGCCTATGATCTAGGCAAGGCGGCGGCGGAAGAAGTCGTACGCGGCTACATGCAATCGCATGGCGACTGGCCCCGCTCCTTGGTCATCGATCTCTGGGGCTCGGCCTCGCTGCGCACCGGCGGCGAGGAGATTGCGCAAGGCCTGGCGCTGATGGGCTGCCGGCCGCAATGGGATGCCACGACCGGCCGCATCACCGGCATCGAGGTGCTGCCGCCGGCGACGCTCGGCCGCCCGCGCGTCGACGTCACCTGGCGTATATCAGGTCTGTTCCGCGACATGTTCCCGACCCAGATCGCACTGATCGACGCCGCCGCCAAAGCCGTTGCCGCGCGCGACGAGGACGATTCGGAAAATCCGCTCGCCGCCAGGACCCGCGCCGACGGCAAGGTCAGCCCGCGCATCTTCGGCACCTCGCCCGGCACTTACGGCGCCGGCGTCGAAGAGATTTTGTCCAGCGGCGACTGGGCGGCGCGCGAAGAGATCGGCCGCGCCTATCTCGACGCCACTTCGCATGCCTATGGCGGTGCCGGCGGCGAAGGCGTCTCGGCACCCGGAGCGTTTGAAGGCCGCATCGCCGAGGCTGACCTTCTCGTCCACACCGGCGACGACCCCGGCCGCGACATTCTCGAAGGCTCCGCCGACGTCGCCTTCATCGGCGGCTTTTCCGCCGCTCTTGCCACCCTCGGCAGAAACGCCGACGTCATCGTGCTCGACACCACGGATCCGCGGAAGCCGAAACCGCGATCGGTTGGCGAGGCGGTGTCACGCGTGGTGCGCGCCCGTGCCGTCAACGCCCGCTTCATATCAGGGCAGATGCGCCACGGTCCGCGCGGCGCCTCCGAATTCGCCGAAACCGTCGACCGGCTGGTCGGCTTCGCCGAGACCACCCACGCCATTTCAGGCGCGCTGATCGAGGCGGTGCATGATGCCTATCTCGGCGACGCGGAAGTCCGCGCCTTCATCCTGCGCGAAAATCCCGCCGCCGCCAAAGTCATCGCCGAGCGTTTCCTATCGGCGCGCCGGCGCGGGCTCTGGCATCCCTTGCGCAATTCCATCGACGACGATCTCGCCGCGCTGATTGCCGAGGCCAACGCGCTCGGCGTCGCGGCATGAACGCCTTCTCGCGCCGCGGCGCCTGCCCTGCCTTGTCGGCGCCGATGCAGACAGGCGACGGCCTGCTGGTGCGGCTCAACCCCGTCGCCGAAGGCCTATCGCCGAAGCTCTTGATCGAGCTGGCCGAATCCGCCTTGCGGCACGGCAACGGCATCATGGAGGTGACGGCGCGCGGCAGCCTGCAAATCCGCGGCCTGACGGCGGAAAGCGCTGCCTTGCTGGCAGCAGAGGTCGATGCGCTGGGGATCGCGGTGCGCACCGGCGTACCGGTCGAGACCGGCCCGCTGGCCGGCATTGACCCGCAGGAGATCGCCGATCCGAGGCTAATGGCTGAGCGCATTCGGATGGCCGTTGAAGAAGCCGGGCTGGCAACAAGGTTGGGGCCGAAGGTTGCGGTGATCGTCGACGGCGGCGGGCAACTGACGCTGGATGGCGTGACAGCCGATGTCAGGTTGAAGGCGGTGCGGGCCGATACAGCCAGCCGTTGGCTTGTGTCCGTGGCGGGTGATGGGCAGACCTCCAGGCCGCTCACGGTGGCGGACGAAGATGCGGCGCGCGACATAGCTATCGCGGCGCTGCGGATGGTTGCCGAGAAAGGCCGCGAGGCGCACACGCGGGATTTGTCGGAGAGGCAGTTGGCGTCTCTCGCAAGCTGGCACTCTACGGCGCCCCCCTCTGTCCTGCCGGAGGGGGGCGCCGTAGAGCACAGTCGCCTGCCGATTGGCCTCTTCAACCTGAACAACGGCCACGCCCTCGGCATTGGCCTCCCCTACGGCAGCATGCCAGCGGACAAAATCGTCGCCCTCGCGCAAAAAGCTCTCGCCCTCGGCGCAACCGAAATCCGCCTCGCCCCGGGCCGCGCCCTGCTGTTCCTCGGTCAGCCGGCGGACACCAGTCAACCTCTACAGCAAACCGCCGCCGACCTCGGCTTCGTCATCGCCCCCACCGACCCCCGCACGCGCGTCGCGGCTTGCCCCGGCGCGCCGGCCTGCGCGTCCGGCCGGATCGCGACCCGTGACATCGCCGAGGCGATCGCCGCCGAAAACGCCGACACCCTCGACTTCACCCTGCACATTTCCGGCTGCGCAAAAGGCTGCGCACATCCGGGCCCGGCAGCACTCACAATTGTCGGCGACGAAAACGGAGCCGGACTTGTCGTGAACGCGACGGCAAAGGCTCTTCCTGCCGGCTACAGGCCGGGCTATGACGCCGCGCGCGGCATCAGCCGCGTCGCGGCGATGATCCGCAGCGCACGATTTCAAGGCGAAGCCGCCGCCGCTTGCCTGACAAGGCTGGGCACGGCCGGCATCGCCGAGACCTACAAACAGGAATGAGCATGGCCGCCTACGACTACATCCACGACGGCACGGCGATCTACGAGCGCTCCTTCGCCATTATTCGCGCCGAGGCCGATCTCTCGCGCTTCTCGGAGGCCGAGGCCGACGTCGCCATCCGCATGATCCATGCCTGCGGCCAGGTCGAGGCAGCAAGTCATTTCGTTTTCTCCAACGATTTCGTCACCGCCGCCCGCACCGCTTTGGCGGCCGGCGCGCCGATCTTCTGCGACGCTGAAATGGTCTCGCATGGCGTCACCCGAGCCCGGCTGCCGGCCGGCAACGAGGTGATCTGCACCTTGCGCGACCCGCGCACGCACGACATCGCCAGGGAGATCGGCAATACCCGCTCGGCCGCCGCGATCGACCTGTGGGGCGAGCGCATGGCCGGTTCGGTCGTCGCCATCGGCAACGCGCCAACCGCGCTGTTCTATCTCCTCGAGAAGCTGCGCGACGGCGCGCCCAAGCCAGCCGCGATCATCGGCATGCCGGTCGGTTTCGTCGGCGCCGCCGAATCCAAGGATGCGCTGGCCGAGAATTCCTATGGCGTGCCCTACGCCATCGTGCGCGGCAGGCTTGGCGGCAGCGCCATGACCGCCGCCGCGCTCAATTCGCTAGCGAGGCCGGGCCTGTGAACGCGTTTCCCAAAGGCCGTCTCGTCGGCGTCGGCACCGGTCCCGGCGACCCCGAATTGTTGACGCTGAAGGCCGCGCGGACCTTGGCCGAAGCCGATGTCGTGGCCTATTTCGCGAAACGCGGCAACAACAGCAATGCGCGCGCCATCGTCGAGGCGCGCTTCCGGCCCGACATGGTGGAACTGCCGCTGCTCTATCCCGTGACCACCGAGATCGACAAGGATCACGACGATTACCGCTCGCAGATATCAGGTTTCTACGAGGAGTCGGCAGACAGGGTCGCCGAGCACCTCGACGCCGGCAAGATGGTTGCCGTGCTGTCCGAAGGCGATCCGTTGTTCTATGGCTCCTACATGCATCTGCATGTGCGCCTCGCCCATCGTTTCCCGACCGAAGTCATCCCCGGCGTCACCGCCATGTCCGGCTGCTGGTCGCAGACCGGTGTGCCGATCGTCCAGGGTGACGACGTGCTAACCGTACTGCCCGGCACGATGAGCGAGTTTGAATTGACCCGCCGTCTCGCCGACACCGATGCCGCCGTCATCATGAAGGTCGGCCGCAACCTGCCCAAGATCAGGCGCGCGCTGGAAGCGACCGGCAAGCTGACGCGCGCAGTCTATGTCGAGCGCGGCACGATGGCCGGCAGCGTCTCGATGCGGCTTGCCGACAAGCCGGACGACAAGGCGCCCTATTTCGCCATCGTGCTGGTCGCCGGCTGGTCCGGCAGGCCTGGCGTGGCTGGAGCGCAGGCATGAGCGGCCGTCTCACTGTCATCGGTCTCGGGCCCGGCAATGCCGACCAGGTCACGCCGCAAGCCAGCCACGCTATCGCCGAGGCAAAATTCTTCTACGGCTACAAGCCTTATCTCGACCGGCTCGAGCTGCGCCCGGACCAGACCCGCGTCGCTTCCGACAACCGTGAGGAACTCGCCCGTTCCAAGGATGCCCTGACCAAGGCCACCGAGGGCCACGACGTCGCCGTGGTGTCCGGCGGCGATCCCGGCGTGTTTGCCATGGCCGCGGCGGTCTGCGAGGCGATCGAGGCCGGTCCGGCCGAATGGCGTGCGGTCGATGTCGCTGTCGTGCCTGGCGTCACCGCCATGCTCGCGGTCGCCGCCCGCATCGGCGCGCCGCTCGGCCACGATTTTTGTGCCATCTCGCTGTCCGACAATCTGAAGCCATGGGATCTGATCGAGCTGCGCCTGCTGGCGGCGGCTGGCGCCGGCTTCGTCATCGCGCTCTACAACCCAATCAGCAAGGCGCGTCCCTGGCAGCTTGGCCGCGCCTTCGAATGCCTGACCGCCATCCTGCCCGGCACGACGCCGGTGATCTTCGGCCGCGCCGCCGGCCGCCCGGACGAGCGCATCGAGGTCTATCTGCTGGCCGATGTCGACGCAGAAAAGGCCGACATGGCGACCTGCATCATCATCGGCTCGCCGGAAACCCGGATCATCAAGCGCTGCGACAAGCCGGCGCTGGTCTACACGCCTCGCTCGGCATCGGGCTCGACAAAATGACGCACCATCGCGGCCAGCGCTTCGACGGTTTCGGCAGAAGGCACGTCCGGCAGATCGGGCCTGCGCACCATGATCACCTCGATGCCAAGCATCCGCGCCGCGGCAATCTTCCCGTATGTCGCCGCGCCGCCGCTGTTCTTCGACACCACGACATCGATGCGATGCTTTTCGAGCAGCACGCGCTCGTCGGTCTCGCCAAACGGTCCGCGCGCCAGCAGATAGTCAGCATCAGGCACAACCAACTTCGGCTCGACCGGATCGACGCTGCGGATGAGATAGTGGTGCTGGGGCGCTACCTCGAAGGCGGCGACCTCCTGTCGGCCAAGCGCCAGGAAAACGCGGCGCGGCACATCGCCAAGCGCCCGTGCCGCGGCGGCAACGCTGTCGACGTCAAGCCAGCGGTCGGCTTGGATGGCCTCCCAGCCCGGGCGCCGCAAGGCAAGGATCGGCACGCCGCTCTTGCGCGCGGCCATTGCCGCGTTGGCGGAGATTCGCGCCGCGTAGGGATGGGTGGCATCGATCAGCAGGTCGATGGACGTCTGCCTGAGATAGGTGGCCAGACCATCGGCGCCGCCGAACCCTCCACTTCGCACGGGCACGCCCTGCGCGACGGGACTTTCCGTACGGCCGGCCAGCGAAAGCGTGACCGAGCAATCGGCGCGCGCCGCCAGTTTTCCAGCCAGTTGCCGGGCTTCGGTGGTGCCGCCAAGGATCAGAATGCGGTGGGTCATCATGCCTGCTGAGGGTCCGCGCGGCGCCAAGCTCAACTCAAAATGGCTCACCATCGTCGGCATCGGCGAGGACGGTTTAGCGGGTCTTGGCGACGAGGCCAAGCGGCGGATCGCCGAGGCGGAGTTCATCTTCGGCGGCAAGCGGCATCTGGCGCTCGTCACTTCCTTCGCCAAGGGCAAGCCGCGTCCCTGGCCGGTTCCGTTCGATGCCGGGATGGCCGATGTCTTGGCGCTTGCCGGCAGAAACGTCTGCGTGCTCGCCTCCGGCGACCCGTTCTTCCACGGGGTCGGCGCCACCCTCGCCCGCAAGGTCAACCCGCGCGATATGGATGTCATCCCAGCGCCGTCAGCCATTTCGCTGGCCGCCGCCCGTCTTGGCTGGGCGCTGCAGGACATCGAGATCATCTCGCTGCACGGTCACCCGATCGACCTGATCCGCCCGCTGCTGCAGCCCAACGCACGCATCCTGGCGCTGACATCGGACGGCGATGCACCTGCTGCAATTGGGCGCCTGCTCACCGAACTCGATTTCGGCGCTTCGCGGCTGACGGTCCTGGAGGCATTGGGCGGACCGAAGGAGACATTGCGTTCGGTTCGCGCCGACGCCTTCGACATCGAAAACGTCAATCCGCTCAATGTGCTGGCCATCGAAATTGATTCAGCTCCGCAAGGCCGCGTGCTGCCGCTCACATCAGGCCTTGCCGATCATCTGTTCGAGCATGACGGCCAGATCACCAAGCGTGAAATCCGCGCCGTGACCCTGTCGGCGCTGGCGCCGAGGCGCGGCGAATTGCTGTGGGACGTCGGCGCCGGCTCAGGCTCCGTCGGCATCGAATGGATGCTCGCCCACCCCTCGATGCGCGCCATCGCCATCGAGGCCGATCCGGCCCGCGCCGCCCGCATCGGCCACAACGCCGTTGCCTGCGGCGTTCCCGGCCTCGTCATCGTGGAAGGCAGCGCGCCCAAGGCGCTTGTAAAACTGGAGACGCCCGATGCCATCTTCATCGGCGGTGGCGGCAGCGACGCCGGCGTCTTGAACGCCGCCATCAAGGCTTTGCGCGCCGGCGGCCGTCTTGTCGCCAACGCGGTGACGCTGGAAATGGAAGCCCTGCTCCTCGCCCAGCACACAAAGCGCGGCGGCGATCTCACACGCATCGCCATCTCCCGCGCTTCGCCGGTCGGCTCCATGCAGGCATGGCGGCCGGCCATGCCTGTCACGCAATGGAGCTGGGTAAAGCCATGATGGTCGCGGGCATCGGCAGCCGAAAGGGCGTCACCGTCCAGGAGGTGCTCTCGGCGATAGAAACCGCGCTCGAAGCGCATGGGCTGGCAATGACGGCACTGACGGCACTGGCCACTGCAGCGCTCAAAAAGGATGAAGACGCGATCGCCGCCGCTGGTCGCAAGCTGAACCTTCCCGTCATCATCGTCGACGAGGCGACGCTTGAGGCCGCCTCGCCGCGGACGCTCAGCAACTCCAGCCTCTCGCGGGACCTCGCCGGCACGCCATCGGTTTCGGAAGCCTCGGCCCTTGCCGTCGCCGGCAAAGGCGCCAGCCTGCTTGGTCCGCGCACCGTGCTCGGCGCGGTCACCTGCGCCATCGCCATCAGCGGAGACGCACCATGACCGTCCATTTCATCGGTGCCGGGCCGGGTGCCGCCGACCTCATCACGCTGCGTGGCGCAAGGCTCTTGGCGCGTTGCCCGGTCTGCCTTCACGCCGGCTCCATCGTCGCGCCGGAATTGCTGCAGCATTGCGCGCCGGGAACAAGATTGATCGACACCGCGCCGATGTCGCTGGACGAGATCGAGGCTGAATATGTGGCCGCCCACAAAGTCGGCCATGACGTTGCGCGCCTGCACTCCGGCGACCTGTCGGTGTGGAGCGCCGTCGCCGAGCAGATCCGCCGGCTGGAAAAGCATGGCATCCCCTACACGCTGACGCCGGGCGTCCCTTCCTTCGCGGCCGCCGCCGCCGCACTTCGCCGCGAACTGACCATTCCCGAAGTCGCGCAAAGCCTGGTGCTGACCCGCGTTTCGGGGCGTGCGTCGAAAATGCCGCCCGGCGAAACCTTGGCCGGCTTCGGCCGCACCGGCGCCACGCTGGCCATCCATCTTGCCATCCACGCCATCGACCGCGTCGTCGCCGAACTGACGCCGCACTATGGCGGCGATTGCCCGGTCGCGATCGTCTTCCGCGCCTCCTGGCCGGACGAGCGCGTGCTGACCGGCACGTTGGAGACCATCGAGGCGCTACTGGCCGCCGATCCGATGGAGCGTACGGCGCTCATCTTCGTCGGTCGCTCGCTGGCGGCGGAAGGCTTTGGCGAGAGTTCATTGTATGACGCCCATTATCAGCGGCGTTTTCGCGGACGGGACGGATTGTGAGCGGCAGCACTGGAAATAAGGGCGAAAACGCCACGCTCGAACAGGCGCTCGCGCGGCTGAACTTCAAGCCGCGTCCGCTTGAGCCGGGTCATGTCTGGTTGGCCGGCGCCGGCCCCGGCGATCCGGGCTGCCTGACCCTGGAAGTGCTGGCGGCGCTGGCCGAAGCGGATGCGCTGGTCTACGACGCTCTGGTTTCGCCTGATGTCGTCGCGGTTGCCGATAACGCCGAGCTTTTCTTTGCGGGAAAACGCGGCGGCCAACCCTCGATGAAGCAGGACGACATCACCGCTTTGTTGGTGCGGCTGGCGCGTGAAGGCCGCCGCGTCGTCAGGCTGAAGGGCGGCGACCCCTATATTTTTGGCCGTGGCGGCGAAGAGGCGCTGGCGCTGGCGCGCGAAAACATCGCGTTTCGCGTGCTGCCGGGCCTGACATCGGGCCTCAGCGCGCTGGCGGCCACCGGCATCCCGGCCACCATGCGCGGCATCAACAAGGCTGTCATTCTTGCGACCGGCCACGCCGCAGGCACCGACGACGACATCGACTGGGCGGCCATCGCCCGCACCGGCCAGCCCGTGGTCGTCTATATGGGCATGGCCAATCTGCCGCTGATAGCAGCCGCCCTGCTCGACGGCGGACTGGCGCCGTCGACGCCGGCGGCCGTAATCGTTGCTGCGACCACCCCAAAGGAGCGAACCGTCGTCGCCACGCTCGCCACCATTGCCGAGGCAGCGGCGGCCGCCGGGCTCGCCTCGCCGGCATTGATCGTCGTCGGCGGCATCGTCGCCATGCGCGCGGCATTGGCGGCGCAGGCATGACGGCGCGCGCGATCATCATCGGCGCGCCGCGCTCCGGTTCGGGCAAGACAAGCGTCACCATCGGCATCCTGCGCGCGCTCACGCGGCGCGGCCTGAAGGTTCGTGGCGCCAAATCCGGCCCGGACTACATCGACCCCGGCTTCCACACCGCCGCCACCGGGCTATCCGGCGTCAACCTCGACAGTTGGGCGATGTCGCCGTCGCTGCTCAATGCGCTGGCCGCACAGGCAGCCGACGATACCGACTTCGTCATCCTCGAAAGCGCCATGGGCTTGTTCGACGGCATCCCGGCCTCGCCTGGGCGCACCGGTTCCGCCGCCGATCTCGCCCGGCTTTACGGCCTGCCGGTGCTGCTGGTGCTCGACGTATCGGGCCAGTCGACCACGGCGGCGGCCGTCGCCAAGGGTTTTGCGACTTACGATCCGGATGTGCGCATGGCGGGCGTCGTGCTGAACCGGCTGGGCAGCGAGCGCCACCGGCGGCTCTCCGGCGACGCCATCGAGGCGATCGGCCTGCCCGTCGTCGGCGCTATTTTGCGCGACCCCTCGCTCAATTTGCCCGAACGCCATCTCGGCCTCGTCCAGGCCGGCGAATATGATGACCTGATGGCGCATCTCGACCGGCTCGCCGACATGGCCGAGAAGTCGCTCGACCTCGACGCTGTCATGGCGCTGGCAGCACCCCTCGCCCCGGCGGTTGGCGACTTCGCCGACGCGCTGCGGCCGCCTGGCCAGCGCATCGCGCTGGCCGAGGATGCCGCTTTCACCTTCCTCTACCCGCATGTCGCCGCCTGTTGGCGCAAGGCCGGCGCGGAGATCGTTCCGTTCTCGCCGCTCGCAGATGAAGCGCCCGACGAGGATTGCGATGTCTGCTGGCTATCCGGTGGCTATCCCGAGCTTCACGCCGGCAAACTCGCAGCTGCCACGAATTTCCACGCGGGAATGGCACGTTTCGCCACGACAAAGCCGATCCATGGCGAGTGCGGTGGCTTCATGGTGCTTGGTGAAGTGCTGGAGGATGCTTCCGGCGAAACGCATCGCATGCTCGGCCTGCTCGGCCATTCCACCAGCTTCGCCAGACGCAAGATGAACCTCGGCTATCGCGAGGCACGGCTGCGCACCGACTGTCCGCTGGGGCCGCAAGGCGCGCTGATCCGGGGGCACGAATTCCACTATGCGCAGATGACGGCGACCGGCAATGACGAGCCGCTTGCAGACCTCGCCGACGGCCAGGGCAATCCGCTCGGCGCATCCGGCTACCGGCGTGGCCATGTCAGCGGCACCTTCTTCCACGCCATCGCGCGGGCCTAGAACCATGAAGTTCCGAAGAATCACCCTGTCACCTCGGCAAGTCCTCGACGACATCGCCCTTTGCCTGGTCTTCTTCACGCGCCTGCCGCTGCCGGTGTTCGATTTTCGTGGCCGCAGCCTCTCCGCCGCGATCTGGGCCGCTCCTATTGCCGGCCTCGTCGTCGGCTTGATCGGCGCGATCGTCTTTGCCACGGCGGAACGCTTTGGCCTTGCCATAGGACCGTCGGCCGCCCTGGCCCTTGTTGCAACCGTGCTCACCACAGGCTGCCTGCACGAGGATGGGCTCTCCGACGTCGCCGACGGCTTCGGCGGCGGCAAGTCGCGCGGACGCAAGCTCGAGATCATGCGCGACAGCCGCATCGGCGCCTATGGGGCCATGGCACTGGCGCTGTCGCTGCTGATCCGCTGGAGCACGCTTTCGGAACTCCCCGATCCCACGCAAGCCCTCTTCGCCCTGGTGGCGGCGCATGCGGCTTCGCGCGGCGTGCTCGGCGCCTTCATGCATCTCTTGCCGGCGGCGCGGTCCGACGGCCTGTCGGCCGGGGCCGGCGCCGTCTCGCTCGAAATGGCGATAGCCGGCGCCGTGATCGGCGCTATTCCGCTGCTCCTGCTTGGCCCCGGCGGCGCCATCGCCGCGCTCATCCTGCTTGGCCTGCTGTTTGCCGCCTTCCACGCCCTTTGCCTCAACCAGATCGATGGCCAGACCGGCGACACGGTTGGCGCCTTGCAGCAATTGAGCGAAGTCGCAGTGCTTCTCGTCGCTTCCGTAGCTCTTTCCTGACCCCCTCGACCTGATTCCCTTCTGGAGACCTTGCCGCCATGCCCTTCAAATCCCTCAATGAACTGCGCGCAGCCTGCCTCGACCTGCCAGCCGGCAGCGAGGCGGCGGCCAATGCCGTTGCCCGCCGCCAGGATACACTGACCAAGCCGCAAGGCAGCCTCGGCCGGCTCGAATCGATCGCCGCCTGGCTGGCGCGCTGGCAAGGCCGTGACATGCCGAAGCTCGACCGCGTGAAAGTCTTCGTCTTCGCCGGCAACCACGGCGTCACCGCGCAAGGCGTGTCGGCCTACCCTTCGGAAGTCACCGTGCAGATGGTGGCCAATTTTGCCGGCGGAGGTGCCGCCATCAACCAGCTCGCCCGCATCGCCGGCGCCGAGCTCGACGTCATCCCGCTCGACCTCGACCATCCGACCGGCGACTTCACGCAGACATCCGCGATGGACGAGAAAGCTTTTCTCGCCGCAGTGTCCGCAGGCCATGACGCGGTGACCAAAGACATCGACCTCGTCTGCTTTGGCGAAATGGGCATCGGCAACACCACGCCGGCCGCCGCCATTTCGGCTGCCCTGTTCGGCGGCGGTGCCGAAAAATGGACCGGGCGCGGCACCGGCGTCGACGATGCCGGCCTGAAGCGCAAGGTGGTCGCCATCGAAGCCGGCCTGAAGCGCCACGCCGCAGCCCTTGCCGATCCGCTGGCGATCGCAGCCTCCCTTGGCGGGCGCGAACTCGCCGCTATCTTCGGCGCCACGCTCGCCGCGCGGCATCTGGGCATACCCGTGCTGCTCGATGGCTTCGTCTGCACCGCCGCCGCCGCACCGCTGGCGAAACTGCACCCGACCGGCCTTGCTCATACGATCGCCGCACACGTCTCCGCCGAATCGGGCCATCGCGGCCTGCTCGAAGCGCTCGCCCTGCGGCCGCTGCTCGATCTCGGCATGCGGCTCGGCGAAGGCTCCGGCGCCTGCCTGGCCGTCAACATCGTGCGCTCGGCGCTGGAGTGCCATGCGAGAATGGCGAGCTTTGCCGAGGCGGGAGTGTCGGAGAAGTGATCCGTCAAACTTTCAACGTGATTGAGCCAAAATAATAACGCCGTTTTGATTGTTTCATGAGACCAGTAAATCTCATGTGGAGATCAGACGATGTATTTGAAGGCGATAACTATCATTGCGCTGCTTTGCGGCACTGTTGCGCCGGCTTTTTCGCAGTATGTCGATGAGAATGGCCGCTTCCGGCGCGCCGGCGACGACGGGCTGGCCAAAATCCAATCCAGTCTGACCATGACCCTTCCCGTCAAGGACGACGAGGATGTCGCGGCGCAGCAGCAAACCGCGCTGCGTTCATTCTACAAGGTCGCGGCCGGCAGCTGCGCCATGGTGCTCGATACCGTTGCCGACACATGCGAGGTCACCAGCGTGACCACGAACGTCAACGCCAGGGATCGCGGCATGGGAGGTGCTGCGGGATCGCAGATGACAGTGACCGGGCAGATCGCCATGAAGGTCAAGTTCAAGGCCAGCATCGGCAAACCGGCGCAGTAAGGCACCTGCAGCCCCGCTGAGGCCTGTTCAAGCGCTCAACGCCGACCAACGTACATATTTCGTCGAGACAACGATCCAAATTCTCGTGAGTTTCGGTACCCATGAACCGAAGGACGGTCCAGCCTTGTCCATATAGCCAGCGATCTCGTTTTGCGTCATGGGCCCAACGCACGGGCAGTGCGGCGTTGCCCGACATCCTCGCGATATGATGCGCCCATGCGCGGACGCCTTGTGTACAAATCCTCATAAATTTTCGGATGCCCCCGAGGGAGGCTCGCGATGTCCTGGCTCGGGCCTACTGAAATTTCGACCGCAAGAAGAAGCGCCGGGCGCCGCTCGGCCCTTCTGCAGGCTCCGGCGAACTTACATTAGCAAGAAAGAATATATTAACGGCTGTGATGCAGCCTTGCATACGGGGACGGGAAACACCTCCTCATCGGACGTTCCAAACGCGCGCCCTCAGGCGCCGGGACGCTCGACCAATGCGGAGCAAACGCATGAGTGTCGGAGCAGCTCTCGAACTATTGCTGCGGTTGATTTATAACCGAGCCATGAAGTTGGCGGCGTTGCCGGAGGACGAAAGGGATACACACTACGATCTCATCCGCCGCTCATGTTGCGAAGCCGCCGAGCACATCGGGCAAAACCCCGACAAGGCAGCCATCACCGCAAACGATATGGTTGAGTTTATTCGCGCACTAGTGGGAATCATCGAAGTGGGCCGTGGATCAAACCAAGGGCCAAGTACAGATCGGCCGCCGCCAGCGCGACATTTTGGCAGCCGGGAGAACGGCATGACGCGCATCTAGATCCAGTATGCAATTTCGGTGCTGGCTCAAAATATCTGGACATAGAGCGGACACGGACTTCCGCCTGCATCCACCAGGGTCCCTCACCTCGTCCAACAAATTGATTTTGTTAGAATTTGGTGGGTGCGCACAGGATTGAACTGTGGACCCGCTGATTAAGAGTCAGCTGCTCTACCAACTGAGCTACGCACCCACTCGGCCGGCAAAAACCGGCGTTGGCGGCCATATAGCCGCCGATGCCGATCCTGTCCAGCCCTGCTGGAATCATTTCCCGACAAATCGACCGAGGCCTCTCCCGATCAGACGAAAAGCTTGCCTTCCGCCACCTTGATCGCATGCCCGCCAATGCGCGCCGACGCCAGTTTTCCGCGCTCTACCGTCAGTTCGAGGCGGATGCGCGATGGCCGCCCCATCTCCAGTCCCTGCTCGATCCATAGCTGCGAAACCCCGTCCGTCGGGCCGTCGAAATGCATGATGGCGCCGGCGAAAGCGGCCGCAGCGGAGCCCGTCGCCGGGTCCTCATAGGACGGCGTGCCGGGCACGATCATGCGCACATGAAAAGCGCTTTCGTGATTCACCGTCTCGCGGCAATAGACGTACGGACTGGCGAAGGCCCATTCGGTCTTGCGCGGTGCCAGTTCCGACCACGCCTGGTTGTCCAGCCTGATCCGGCCCGCCGCCTCGAGGTTGGCGACCGGAATGGTCACATAGGGCACGCCCGCCGACCAGAAGGCGACACGGTGATTCTCGAAGCCGATCTCGTGCGGCGCCAGGCCAAGCGCCGCCCCGACCGCCTCCGGATCGGCATCGAGCTTCAACGGCTCCGGCAGTTTCGCCAGGTCGAATTCGGCGAAGGTGGCGCCATCGTGCTTGCTGACCGCGCAACGTACCGGACCGATGTTTTCTTCCAGCACGAAGATGCCGGCTCCACCCTCACCGGCCAGTTCCGCCAGCGCGATAGCCGAGCCCACCGTCGGGTGGCCCGCGAATGGCATTTCATAGTCGGGCGTGAAGATGCGGATGCGGTTTCGGTGCTTTGGGTTATCAGGCGGCAGCACGAATACCGATTCGGACAGGTTGAACTCGCGCGCGATGGCCTGCATCGCGGCGGTGTCCAGACCTTTGCAATCCAACACCACCGCCAGCGGGTTGCCGGCCAGTCGCTGGGTCGTAAACACATCGTAAAGCAAGTAATTCCGGGTTTGCATTCCTGCCTCAATCCCAACATGGGCGAAATTTAATTTGATATTTGAACCGGTAAGCCTGATCTGTGCACAGATAGGGACATTACGCATCACAGGGGTCCGACGTGGACCAGATTGTCAATCTGCCAAAGACGGAATCGGATTCCGCCATCGAGACGGCGCTTGGACTCGACAGACAAGGTCTGCGCAAGACGCGCCGGCGTGGCTGGCTCTATGCGTTGCTGGCGCTGATCGTCCTCGTCGCGGCTTTTGCGGGCTATCAATGGTACGCCGGCACGCCGACCAGGATAGACTACACGACAGTGCCGGCGGCCAAGGCCGACCTTACCGTCCAGGTGTCGGCGACGGGCACGCTGCAGCCGCTCACCCAAGTCGACATATCAAGCCAGCTCTCCGGCATCATACGCTCGGTCGCGGTCAATGAGAACCAGCAGGTGAAGAAGGGCGACGTGCTGGCGGCGCTCGACACCGCCAAGCTGCAGGTCCAGATCGAACGAGCCGAAGCGTCCGCGAAAGCCGCGGCTGCCAATGTCGAGGACGCCAAGGTAACGCTGGCCGAGAACGAAAGCGCGCTTGTCCGCGCGGCCGCGTTGACCAAGCGCGGCATGGCCACCGACCAGTCGCTCGAGGCGGCGACCGCGACGCGCGACCGCTCCAGGGCGGCGCTCGACAGCGCCGCGGCCAATCTGGCCATCGCCAATGCCGACCTGAAATCGCAGCAGACCGACCTGGCCAACAGCACCATCTACGCGCCGATCGATGGCATCGTGCTGACCCGTTCGGTCGACCCCGGCCAGACGGTAGCCTCTTCGCTGCAGGCGCCGGTGCTGTTTATCATCGCCGCGGATTTGAGGAACATGGAGCTGGTGGCGGCGGTCGACGAAGCCGACATCGGTGCGGTCAAGTCAGGCCAGCACGCCCGCTTCACCGTCGACGCCTTCCCCGACCGGCCGTTCGATGCCGAAATCCGCGACATCTCCTATGCCTCGGTCACGACGGACGGCGTCGTCACCTACAATGCGCGGCTCGAGGTCGACAACAGCGAACTCCTGCTGCGCCCGGGCATGACCGCTACCGTTTCGGTGGTCACCCGGCAGGCCAAGGATGTGCTCACCGTGCCCGCCGGCGCCTTCCGCTACCGCCCGGCGCAGCAGGCCGCGCGCGGCTGGAGCCTCAGCGACCTGTTCACCGGCCGCATGGGCCGCCCCAACCGCCAGCGCCAGGCGGCGAAGCCACCGACCGATGGTTCTCGCACGCTCTATGTGCTGGAGAACGGCCGGCCGCATCCGGTCAACGTCAAGATCGGCTCGACCGATGGCGAACTGACCGAGATCACCTCCGGCCTGGAGGAAGGCGCGCAGATCATCACCGCCTCGCAATCGCGGAGCTGAGGCCGTGGCCGCGCCCCTCATCAGCTTCGACAAGGTCTGGAAGAGCTACGGCCAGGGCGAAGCCAAGGTGCATGCGCTGGCCGGCGTCGACCTTGCCATCCGGCGCGGCGAATTCGTCGCCATCATGGGTCCTTCCGGCTCCGGCAAATCGACGGCGATGAACATCATCGGTTGCCTCGACACACCGACGGCCGGAACCTACTCCTTCATGGGCGTCGATGCCGGCCGGCTCGACCGCAACCGCCGCGCCATGCTGCGCAACCTCTATGTCGGCTTTGTCTTCCAGGGCTACAATCTGCTGGCCCGCACCACTGCGGCCGAAAATGTCGAACTGCCGCTGATCTATCGCGGCGTCGCCGCCCGCGAACGCCGCGACCTTGCCATGCAGGCGCTGGCCCAGGTCGGCCTCGTCGGCCGCGAGCATCACACGCCGGCGGAACTTTCCGGCGGCCAGCAGCAGCGTGTGGCGATCGCGCGCGCCATCGTCACTAGGCCGACGCTGCTCGTCGCCGACGAGCCGACCGGAAATCTCGACACTGCACGCACCCATGAGATCATGGAGTTGCTGACGAAGCTGAACAAGGAGCTTGGCCTGACCATCGCCATGGTCACACACGAGGCCGATGTCGCCGAATATGCCGAGCGCACCATCCGCTTCCTCGACGGCCACGTCGCCTCCGACACCGCGAAACTGGAGACGGCATAACCATGATCTGGGAAACCGTCCGCCTCTCGCTGCGCTCGATCCGCCGCAACGTGCTGCGCTCGTTCCTGACGCTGCTCGGCATCGTCATCGGCGTCGCCGCCGTCATTGCCATGCTGACCATCGGCTCCGGCACCACGCAAAAGGTCAAGGCAGACATTTCCAAGCTCGGCAGCAATCTGCTGGTCGTGCGAGCCGGGCGCCCAGCCGGTCCCGGCGGTCCGGGCGGGCTCGACCAGGCGGTGCGGCCGCTGGCGGAAAAGGACCTGGCGGCGCTGGTCGCGCATCTCACCGGCGCGCGCGCCATTTCGCCGGCCTCGCAAAAGCAGGTCCGCGTCATCTTCGGCACCGAAAGCCTGACTTCAGGCGTTACCGGCACCGACAGCGCCTATCTCGACGCGCGCGACTGGAAGCTGGTGTCCGGCCGTCCGTTCAGCGATTCCGAAACCCGCTCGGGCACCGGCGTGTGCCTGATCGGCGAGACGGTGCGCCAGCAGTTCTTCGGCGCCGGCGATCCCGAGGGCGAGATCATCCGCGTCAACCGTACCTCATGCAAGATCATCGGCCTGCTCGAACCCAAGGGCTATACCGGCTTCGGCCAGGACCAGGACAATGTCGTGCTGATGCCGCTCGCCGCCTATCAGCGCCGCATCGCCGGCAACCGCGACATCGACAACATCTACATCGCCGCCGACGACCGCACGCCGACCACCGAATTGCAGCCGCGCGTCGAGGACATTTTGCGCGATGCGCGCCGCATAACTCCCGACCGCGAGAGCGATTTCGGCATCCGCGACATGACCCAGATCGCCGATGCCATGGCCAGCGCCACCACCACCATGACCGGCATGCTGGGTGCGGTCGCCGGCGTCAGCCTGCTTGTCGGCGGCATCGGCATCATGAACATCATGCTGGTGTCGGTCACCGAGCGCACCCGCGAAATCGGTATCAGGCTCGCCATCGGCGCGCATGAAAAGCACATCCTCATCCAGTTCCTGGTCGAGGCGACCGTGCTGTCGCTGCTCGGCGGCATTATCGGCATCCTGATTGGCCTGGCGCTGGCCGGCCTCGCCTCGATGACTCTGACCATACCCTTCGCGCCAAGCCCGGCAGTCATCCTGCTCGCCGTCGGCTTCTCCGCGCTGATCGGCATGGTGTTCGGCTTCTTCCCGGCCCTGCGCGGCGCCCGCCTCAATCCGATCGACGCGTTAAGGCACGAATAAGCGTCGACACGCCGGCCGGTCTTCTGATCTATTGCTCGCCTACGGCTTAGGATGGAACGCCCGGTTATATCGCTGCTTCCCACGGATTGACGGTGTTCAACCCGGCGGCCGCGAATGGACCGGTGTCGCGTGTGGCGATCGTGAGACCGTGCGCTACGGCAGTGGCCGCGATGTAGCCGTCCGCGTTGCCGATCGCCTTGCCCGCGGCTCTCGCCTGTACCATGAGGTTGGCATAGGCGCGCGACGCATCGAGGTCGAAGGGCAGAATGCGGCCAGCAAACAGCGGCAACGCGTCCTGCTCGAGACGATCCTGCAGGATCGTGCGGCGCTTGCCGGCAGGCATCGCCGCGATGCCGAAACGCAACTCGGCTACGGTGATAGCCGAGAGATACAGGGTTTCGACCGCCTGGGCGTCGATCCACCCGATGACGCGGGGATCGGGTGCAGGTCTCCACGGCTCGGAAATGACATTGGTGTCGATGAGGATCATTCGAGTCTCACCGGCCCGCCCGGTGTTTTGTCGCGGAGCTGCTGCAAGGCATCGACGTCCCCATCCGACAACCCGGCCTCGCGGCCGATGGCGGCGAGCAGCGAGCCGAGCTTGACCCGATTGGCCGGCCGCACGGCCGTTTCCAGGATTTCACGCATTTCGGCTTCGGTGCTGCGGCCGTGATGCGCTGCCCGCACTTTCAGGGCGCGGAGCGTTTCCTCTGGCAAATTGCGGATAGTGACAGCACTCATTGATATCATCCAAAGCTACAATGATGTCATCGATAGCAATATCGCAAATCTGCTATCATTACGCAACAGCCCTTATAGCTGTTCATCTGCAAGAGCCGCTCGGACCATCGCGCTGCCGATCCGTGACAACGGCACGGAATTTAATTTCTGTTCGCGAAATGCCACTCGATCAGCGGCTTCATGTGCGGCGACAGCCCGTCTGGCAGGTCGCCGGCATGGCGGATAATCACCGGGCGCTCGATCTCCGGATCGGCTTCGGTGGCGACGAAGGCCGAGATTCGGCGCGCGATCTCGTCGGCCGACCCATCGACATGATAACGGCGGAAGATGACGGTGCCGCTTGCCGCCGACAGGGCGTGCCAGCGCACGCCGCGCCTGGCATCCGACAGGTCGAGGCCGGTTTCCTCGCGCACCTCCCGGATCATGTTGAAATCGACATCGACTAGCCCATCACGGAAATCGATCGGCTCGAACGATCCGGCGGCGAAATAGACGCTGCCGGCACCCACTGTGTGTCGTCCCATGCGGATCGCCACCAGTGCATTGTCCCCCGCCACCAGCATGGCATGGCCATAGGCGTGCTCGGCTCCGGAATTCTCCCGTCGCTTGCGCCAGAGCATGAAGGTCGAGTAGTTGACCGCATGGCAGCGGCCAACGAGGCTGCGGTCGCGATAGGCAAGTTCTGAAAGCAGAACCACCGTGCCGTCGAACAGCGCCGGATTGGCCGCTATCTCCTGCCGCCAGTTCTCGGCGATCGCCTCGGCATTATCCACCGCGAAGGGATGCGGTCCGGCATCGAGGCGCACATCGATGGCGTCGACCGGCAGGATGACATTGCGCGGAAGATCAAAACTCATGTCGGCTCAGGCCCTCCCATCAGACCATGTCCAACGTGATCGCCACCGGGCAATGGTCCGAAGCCTTGGGCCGATCCCAGCCGGTGCGCGGGAAGCGCTCGACTTCCTGGCCGGCGGGAAAGATCGTGCGCCAGGGTTGGCCGTTGCGGATGATGTCGGGTACCGCGGTGGCGTTCTTCGCCGCCAGCCCCTTCGACAGCAGGATGTAGTCGAGTTGGCACAGATGCCGCTCTTGCGGCCCGCGTGTGTGATAGAAGCTCCATCGGTTCATTTCCGGCCGCCGCTCGACGACGTTTTCGCAGAAGCCGCCCGCTGTCAGCACATTGATGCAGGACAGGTTCTCGTCGATCACCTGGAAACGGTAGCCGTCGATCTCATCGCCGTCGATCTTCACGCGCTGGCGGTAATCGTTCATGTCGCCGCAGATCGCCCAGCGCTTGTCGGCGGCCCCGGTCTTGTCGGCAGTCTCCACACCGAAACGCTCCTCGATGATGCGCCGCACGGCCTGCGCCTCGGCGATGCGCACCGGCATTGTCGCTTCGCGTCCGTCGAACCCGTTGCGGGGCGACCCCATCGACTTGAAGTGCACGAGATAGAGCGTCAGCGGCACACCGCCCACGGTGACATCGACTTCCAGGCAGTCGCGCCGGAAGATGCGTTCATTGGCCTGGTTGCCGAGGGCTGCAAGCTCCGGCGTGTGCAACCCGAACTGCTCGTAGGTGACATAGGCGTGGCTGGTCATGCGCACGAATTCGATCGGCTGCCCCTGCGCGGTTTCGTTGCGCATCATCAGGGCGACATCGATGCCGCGCGAATCATTGCCCGATGTGGTGTATTTCTGGCGGTAACCCTGCCCCACCATCTTGAACAGATAGCCATATTCGAAGGCCTTCAGGGCCTCGATGTTGTCGACCTCCTGCATGCAAATGATGTCGGCACGGGTGGCGGCGATGGCCAGCGCAGTCAGCTGGCGCGTATCGTCGGATTGCGCGATGGCGCGCGCCTGTTCCAGCATCCTGTATTCGGCCTCGCTCTGGATATCGAACAGCGCCAGCGTCCGGTCTTCGTTGAGCTGGTTGCGATAGCCGGAAAAATCGAACCTGTTCATCAGGTTCTCGACATTGAAGGTGGCAAGGCGCAGCGACATGTCCTGACCTTTGCCTGCAAGCGACAGCCAACACAAGAGTCAAGGCGCATGCCCGTCATGGTTGACGGAACCTTTCTGTTCATCTTCCGTTCATAGGAAAAGTCCCATCAATAGGGCCTCTTCCCGGGTATGTTGGGCGTGGGGCCTTTACTTCTTGGAGAGTGAAATGAAACCGCTCTTTTCTTCCTTCCGGTCCGGGCTGATGAGCCTCGGCCTTATTGCGGGGCTGACGGTGCCGTCGCTCGCCGGCCCGATTCTGCAACCCGATCTCTCGACCGCAACCACGGCGCCCGCGCCGCAGATCATCCCCGTCCGCGACAGCTGGGCCGGCGGCAACAATCGCCCGATCTGGCGCTGGCACAACGGCGGCGGCGACTTCAGATTCCGCTCCGGCAACTTCAGCGGTCAACGTCATTTTTCCCGTAACTGGAACGGCGGCAACTGGAATGGCAATAACAACTGGCGCTGGCGGCATCATCGTCGAAACTTCGATGATGGTGACGCAGCCATTTTGGGTCTAGGCCTCGGCCTTGGATTGGGCAGCCTAGCCTACAACGACTATTATGATCCCTATTACTATGACTCCTATCCGCGATACTATCACCCGCGTCGCTACTACCGTGCGGGTCGGCTTTCCAGCGCCCATGTCCAGTGGTGCTATAACAGGTATCGGTCGTATCGCGCCTGGGACAACACGTTCCAGCCCTACAACGGCCCGCGCCAGCAGTGCCGGTCGCCTTACAGTTGAGCTGTAACCGAACCTGGCTATCTGAAGTAAAAAACGGCGCCACGCGGCGCCGTTTTTCATGGTGAGTCTGGATCGCTCAGTTCTTGGCCTTGTCGACCAGCTTGTTCTTGGAAATCCACGGCATCATCGCGCGCAGCTTGGCGCCGACCTCCTCGATCTGGTGGCTGTCGTTCATGCGGCGGATGCCCTTGAAGCGCGACATGCCGGCACGGTATTCCTGCATCCATTCCGAGGTGAATTTTCCCGTCTGGATGTCCTTCAGCACGCGCTTCATCTCGGCCTTGGTCTCGGCGGTGATGATGCGCGGACCCGAGACATATTCGCCCCACTCGGCGGTGTTGGAGATTGAGTAGTTCATGTTGGCGATGCCGCCTTCATAGATTAGGTCGACGATCAGCTTGACCTCGTGCAGGCACTCGAAATAGGCCATTTCCGGCGCGTAACCGGCTTCCACCAGCGTCTCGAAGCCGGCGCGGATCAGTTCGACCAGGCCGCCGCACAGAACGACCTGCTCGCCGAACAGGTCGGTCTCGCATTCCTCGCGGAAATTGGTCTCGATGATGCCCGAACGGCCGCCGCCGACGCCGCAGGCGTAGGACAGAGCGAGGTCGAGCGCATTGCCCGAGGCGTCCTGGTTGACGGCGACCAGGCACGGCACGCCGCCACCCTTCTGGTATTCGCCGCGCACCGTGTGGCCCGGGCCCTTCGGCGCGATCATGACGACGTCGACGGTCGACTTCGGCTCGATGAGGCCGAAATGCACATTGAGGCCGTGCGCGAAGGCGATCGCGGCACCGTCGCGGATGTTCGGCGCGATTTCGTTCTTGTAGATGTCGGCCTGCAATTCGTCGGGCGTCGCCATCATCATCAGGTCCGCCCATTTGGCGGCGTCGGCGACGCTCATCACCTTGAGCCCGTCGGCCTCCACCTTCTTGGCGGTCGCCGAGCCGGCCTTGAGGCCGATGGCGATCTCCTTGGCGCCGGAATCCTTGAGGTTGAGCGCATGCGCCCTGCCCTGGCTGCCATAGCCGATGATGGCGACCTTCTTGCCCTTGATCAGGTTGAGATCGGCATCACGATCGTAATAGACACGCATTTTACTTCCTTCCCGTTTTGAAGAGAGCATGATGCCGAAAAGTGTGAAGCGGTTTTCGGACGACATCATGCTCCATCTCTTGATGTAGAGCCGGATTCAGATTTCAGGTCGATTTGACCTGAAATCATCCGGCTCTATGGGCCTTGAGGCCCGGTTTTTGCTCCGAAAAGAGCGAGAAACTGTTGCGTCGCGCGGATGGCATCGCCGCCGATCGCCGCCTCAGTCAATTCCAGCCGGTCACCGAGCAGCAGACGGATCTGCACATCCCGGCCAACCAGCCCGAAAAAGGTACGGAACGCCGTCTCGGCATCCGCAAATTCAACGAGCCCGGCCTGCCGGCCGGCCTCCAGCACCGGCTTCAGCCTCTTGGCCAGTGCAAAGCGCCCATTCTCCAGCACGACGGCGCCGAGATTGTCCTTACCCGAACCCGCATGACCGACCGCCACCCTATTGAGCGCGATCGAGGTATCGCTTGAAATGACCTTGAGCCAGTCGCGGGCAAAGCGCTCCAGGCTCGCCGCCAGCGAGACAAGGTCGAGCCCCTTGCCGTCGACCTGCGCCACACGCACCTTGGACGCCTGCCACTGCACGGTCGCGGTCAGCAGGCCGTCGCGGTCACCGAACCATTTGTAGAGCGTTTCCTTCGAACAGCTCGCTCGCCGCGCGACGGCGGTCATGGTCAGGTTGTCGCCGTCCTCGACCAGCAACCGCAAAGCCGCATCCAGGACGGCCTGCTGCCGCTCCGTCAGCGTCTCGCTGTTGTCGATGTCGGGCACGCTGTGCAACACGTTCTTCCCTCGCGAACGGCCAAGCCAGTCAATTTCGGCAAGCCGTACCGTACGTTACGGTTCGCCACTTCTATGACGTATTGCGTCGGCGTACGCAAGCCCTTTCGCCGCAGCGAGAACCGCCAGCACCTTCGATGCAGAGATCTGCTGTAGAACGGATCGAAACCTACAAAGCCATGCTTGTTGTAAATCTGACCGTAATGCCGAAAAGCTATTCTTGACCAAGCGCAACTTGAGTTCCGACGAGCGATGGCAGAGCTGTGACAGCATCCGACCCTGACCAATTCATTGTCATTCCAGGGGAGCCTACTTTCCGGAAGTCCGTGGTCTCCCCGGTATCGGTCCAGCTTCCGATTACAGCGTGTGTGAACAGACGAATGACCGTCTTTGTCGGCGCTTTCTGGACATTTGTTACGCTGATAATGGCCATTGCCGCATTGACGTTGTTTCTCGGCACGCCCCACCACACATTTTTTGAAAACATAGCGCTGACACTGTTTGGACTTTTCGCCCTTGGGATGGTCCCGCTTTCATCGGCTGCCGCGCTTTTTTGCTTCCGGGACGCCCGATCGAATGAACCAGTCTTGATTATCGACAAACAGAGCCTGATCGACAATCGCTCTGGTTTGTCGGTCAGATGGATGGATGTCGTGAGCGCACGGCCAGTCCACAACTGGGGCGTCACGCTGCAAATGCGTGACCCCACCGCTTTGCCGAAATCGTTGCGGCTCGGATACCCGCTTCTGATCTGGCGCAAACCCGATGAAGTCCATGTTCAGTCGAATTTCCTGAGCGCGCCGCAGCACGAGATCGACAAATCAATTTTTGGACTCGTCGGTCTGGGCGGAGGTCAGGTTTTGCCCAGCCGACCGTTCCGGCTACTCTGATTCCGAATACACGACAGAGATCAGTCCGCGGCGGGCGGATGGCGCAGCTGGCCAAGCAGTTCCGAGATCATGCTCAGCTCATCCGATGAAAGCTTGGCACCCACCAGTTCGGCGATCGAACGTCCGTAGACCGCCCACATCCGGCGGCGCGTCTCACGTCCCCTGGCCGTGATGCGGATGGTTTGCCCACGACCGTCATCGGCCACCGGCAGTTTTTCGACCAGGCCGTCGGTCTCGAGCCGGGCCAACAGCCGCGAGATGTTGTATTGCGCAAAAAGGGTGCGCTCGATCAATTGAAACGGGCGCAAGCCGCCCTCGCCGGCCTCGGCAAGCTCGTGCAGCACGTCGTACCATGCAAGCGGCGGCAGGCCGCCCTCCTTCAGAGCCTCCTCGGCGCGTTCCATCAATTGGCGCGAAACCCGCATCAGGCGAGCCCAGACCTTGATTGCATCCGGCGAAGGCATCTCTGTCATGGCTGCACCATAAGAGATAGATGCAATTGCATCAAGCTTGACGATCAATGCAGGTGCATCTACATAGATGCAATTGCATCGATATCGAGAGGCACATCCCCATGCAACATCCCGACACCCTCAGTCTCGTCAGCCACCCCCTTTGCCCCTATGTCCAGCGTGCGGCGATCTCGCTGGCCGAGAAAGGCGTCCCGTTCGAACGCGTCGACATCGACCTCGCCAACAAGCCGGACTGGTTCAAGGCGATCTCGCCGCTCGGCAAGGTGCCGCTGCTGCGCGTACGGCAAAATGGCGACGAGACGATGATCTTCGAATCCGCGGTCATCCTCGAATTCCTCGAGGAAACACAGGCCAATCCGCTCCACCCGGCCGACCCTTATGCCCGCGCCCGGCACCGCGCCTGGATCGAGTACGGCTCAGCCATCCTCAACGCCATCGGCCGGTTCTATTCAGCATCGAGCGAGGCCGGCCTCCTCGCCGAGTCCAGCGTGCTGTCGGCGATGTTCGACCGTGTCGAGGCTGAACTGTCGGACGGCGCCGGACACGGCGGGCCATGGTTCGCTGGTAGTCGCTTTTCCCTCGTCGATGCCGTTTACGGTCCGGTCTTCCGCTATCTCGACACCTTCGACCGCATCGGCGATTTCGGCATCCTGGACGGCAAGCCGCTTGTCCAGGCCTGGCGCGAGGCGTTGAGCGAACGCACTTCGATCAAGGGCGCCGTCGCGCCCGACTATCCGCAGCGCCTGCATGCTTTCCTGCGGGCGAAGGAGTCTTTTCTCTCGAGTCTCATTCGGCAAGGCGATCCGGCCACCGCGCTTCGGCAAGCCCAGCCCGCCTGAACGGATCGATCACCGTGCCGGCCACCATCGAGGCCAGGAACTGCGTCTGTTCAAGCCTGAGTCGAGTCGAAGGCATTGCGCGCGTCGCGCACCGCGTCGTGGTTGTTTTCAGCCCACTGCAACAGATACTGCAAAGCGTCGAACATCGATCGCCCAAGGTCGGTCAGGCTGTATTCGACACTGGGCGGCTTGGTTGGAAACACTTCGCGATGCACATAGCCGTCGCGCTGCAGATCGTAGAGCGTCTGGGTCAGCATGCGCTGCGAGATATCGGGAACCAGCCGCCGCAGCTCGCCGAAGCGATAGGGCTGCTCGGCAAGGGCCGCCGTCAACAGTGAACTCCATTTGCCATTGAGTCCCTGGATGACGTCGCGGACCGGGCAATCCGCAATGTTTCCGCCGTCGGTCATCGCTTTGTAGACTTCGAGTTTGGATTTCAGATTGACGGTCCGGCTGTCCATGGCTGGTTCCCTGCGTGTGCCTACCTCCCGAAAAACTGCCTTCTTTACGGCAGTGGGTCAATTCCTATTTTAGTGCTGGTCTCTTTTTGAGACCGCCACCCGAACCGCCCTTCCGGCGCAATGTCAGGATCCTCCATGACCGCAACTCTTCTCGTCACCGGCGCGTCCGGCCAGCTCGGCCGCAGCGTCATCAACCATCTGCTGGACACGTTCGAGATACCGGCGGCGCGGATCATCGCCACGACCCGCACGCCCGCGAATCTTGCCGACCTGTCGGCGCGCGGCATCACCGTTCGCGAGGCCGATTTCGACGATCAGGCCTCGCTTGCCAAAGCCTTCGCCGGCGCCGACCGGGCGCTGATCATTTCGACCAACGAGCTGGCGATCCAGGGAAAGCGCCGCGAACAGCAGCTCGCGGCGGTCGCTGCAGCCAGCAAGGCCGGCGTCGGCCACCTGCTTTACACCTCCCTGCCCAACACGGAGCCGGGTTCACCGGTGCTCTTCGCGCCCGACCATTACGACACCGAACAGGCGATCAAGGCCAGCGGCATTCCCTACACGATCTTCCGCAACGGCTGGTATGACGAGAACCTGTTCATGGCGATGCCGCGGATCCTCGTCTCGGGCCAATGGTATACGTCCGCGGGCGACGGCGCCATTTCCTATGGCGCGCGTGACGACCTCGCCGCGGCCATTGCGGCGGGGCTGGCTTCGGACGCGACCGAAAGCAAGACCTACACACTGACCGGACCCAGGGCCTATACATCAGCCGAAGTCGCCGCACTCGTCACCGAAGTCACCGGCAAGCCGATCCAGGTCATTCAGCTTTCGGACGAGGCCTTGGCCGAGGGGATGAAAGGCGCGGGCCTTCCCGAGCCCATCGCCCGGCTTCTCGTATCCTTCGATGCTGCCACGCGCGCCGGCGACCTTGGCATGGTGACGGACTCCGTCGAAAAGCTTTCCGGTCGGAAGTCGGTACCGCTGAAGCAGTTCCTCGAGGCCAACAAGGCCGCACTGGCAGGCTGAAACCCGCGCGGCGGGAAGTCTTTCTCCCGCCGCGCTATTTCGGGGTTTTGACCAACCCAAGCCGGATCAGGCTTTCTCCGGTGGCGGCCAGCGCGTCCTCGCGCGAGCGCGGCGCCCAGCCGAGCATGCGCACCGCCTTGGCGTTGGTGGCGTTCTTGACCTTGCCGAGTTCCGTCACCAGTTGCGCGGCTTCCGCGTTGAACAGCCCCACCGCCCGCACCATCCAATCGGGAAGCTCCCGCGTCGAGACCCGCGAGGCGGCGGCGCCGAGCCGCGTCTTCACAGTCCGCGCGATCGCCCGCACAGTCATGAAATCGCCAGCGACGGCCAGAAACCGCTCGCCCTTGGCGGCGGGATTGGTCATGGCGCGCACATGCAGGTCGGCCACGTCGCGCGCATCGACCACGCCGAAGGACAGGCGCGGCAGTCCCGGCATGGCACCGTTCATCATGCGCTGGACAAATTCGGTGGACGTCGAATGGTCTGATCCGAGGACAGGCCCGAAAATTCCGACCGGATTGACGACCGCCAACTCCAGACTGCCACCCTCGGCGGCGATGAAATTCCACGCCGCACGCTCGGCTAGCGTCTTCGACTTCACATAGGCGCTGACCTTGGCCGTTGGATCGGTCCAGCTCTCCTCGGTGAAGGGCCGGCCGTCGGGCGGCATCTTGCCATAGCCGATGGCCGCGAAGGACGATGTCAGCACGACGCGTTTGACGCCGGCGTCCCGCGCCGCCCTGAGCACGCGCAAGGCGCCTTCGCGAGCCGGGATGATCAAGTCATCCTCATGCTTCGGCACGCCGGGCGGGAACGGTGACGCGACATGCAGGACATAATCGCAGCCGGCGACCGCTTGCGGCCAGCCAGCGTCGCCCATGAGGTCGGCCATGGCAAAGGAAAGCCTGTCGCCCGGCTCGGCGCCGCCGGCCTTCAGCATGGCGATGACGTCGGCTTCGCGCTTGGCGGAGCGCACCGTCGTGCGCACGCGATAGCCCGCCTTCAACAGGGCAAGGATACAGTGTGCGCCGAGGAAACCCGATCCGCCGGTGACAAGCACCAATTCGCCGCTCATCTCAGCCCTCCCCGCTCAGGTCGAGACGATCGAACTCGTCAGATCGCCACCTGTGTGCCGATTTCTACCACACGTCCGGTCGGGATCTGGAAATATTCAGTGGCGTCCGCCGCCGTGCGCGCCAGGCCGATGAACAGCCTGTCCTGCCATACCGGCATGCCGGAATTGGGCGAAGCCTTGAGCGAGCGCCGCGACAGGAAGAAGGACGTCGTCATGATGTCGAACTTCCAGCCCTGCTTGCGGCAGATCGCCAACGCGCGCGGGATGTTAGGCTGTTCCATGTAGCCGAAGGTCAGCGTCACCCGCATGAACAGCTCGTTGACCGTCTCCATCTTGACGCGGTCGCTGTCGGGCACCACCGGCTGAGGGGCGGTCACCACCGAAAGGATGACATTCTGTTCGTGCAGCACCTTGCAGTGCTTGAGGCTGTGCATCAGCGAGGTCGGCGCGCTGAGCGGATCGCTGGTCAGGAACACCGCGGTGCCGGATACCAGCTGCGGCTTTTTCTTCAAAAGGTTGCCGGCGAGGAAATCGAGCGGGATCTCGTTGCGGCGGGTCTTGTCGAACAGATAGCGGCTGCCGCGCACCCAGGTCCACATGCCCAGCACGATGGTGAAGGCCACGACCAGCGACGCCCAGCCGCCTTCGAACACCTTGACGATGTTGGAGGCGAAGAAGCCGATGTCGATGAAGGCGAACAGCACCGTCAGCGGGACCGCCAGCGACAGCTTCCATTTCCAGATACGGGTCATGACGACATAGAGCAGCACCGTCGTCACCAGCATGTTGCCGGTTACCGAGATGCCGTAGGCGGAGGCCAATTTGCTCGATTCGCCGAAGCCGACCACCAGCATCATCACCACCAGGGCCAGCAGCAGGTTGACGCGCGGCATGTAGATCTGGCCGGACTGCTTTTCCGATGTGTGCAGGATTTCCAGCCGCGGCAGCATGTTGAGCTGCACCGCCTGCCGGGTCAGCGAAAAAGCCCCTGAAATGACCGCCTGGCTGGCAATGACGGTAGCCGCCGTCGCCAGCACCACCATCGGGATCAGCGTCCAACCCCCGTTCATCTCGAAGAACGGATGGCCCACCACGCCGCCATTCGCCAGTATGAAGGCGCCTTGCCCTGCATAATTGAGCAGCAGGCAAGGGAACACGATCGCCAGCCAGGCAAGCACGATCGGCTTGCGGCCGAAATGGCCGAGATCGGCATAGAGCGCTTCCGCGCCGGTCACGGCAAGGAAGACGGCGCCGACCGTCACGAAGGCGACGTCGGGCGAATTGATCAGGAAAGCGACGATATAGTGCGGGCTGACGGCCCACAGGATTTCCGGATCGACGATGATGTGATTGATGCCGGATAGACCGATGGCCAGGAACCACACCGCGGTCACCGGCCCGAACACCAGCCCAACGCCGCCGGTACCGAAGCGCTGGACGGCAAACACCACGGCGAGGATGACCAGAGTCAATGGTACGACATAGGGCTGGAAAGTGGGGGTGACGACATTCATGCCCTCGACCGCCGAAAGCACCGAAATCGCCGGCGTGATGACCGCGTCACCGAAAAACAGCGAGGCGCCGACGATGCCGATGCCGAGAATCACCGCCGAGCGCTTCGGAAAACTGCCGCGGGCCAGCGCCATCAGCGACAGCACGCCGCCCTCGCCGCGGTTGTCGGCACGCAGCACGAACATGATGTACTTTACCGTGACGGTAATAGTCAGCGACCAGATGATCAGCGACAGCACGCCGAGAATATCGGCACGGGTCGCGACATCGCTGCCGGACGAAGCGTGCAACGCCTCCCGGAGCGCATAGATCGGGCTGGTGCCGATATCGCCATAGACCACGCCGAGTGCGCCCAGCATCAACACCTTGGTGCTGTGCTGCTCGATTTCGGGATGGCTCGATTGGTCGACGGGTTCTGCCTCACTACCAGCATTGGCAAGGGCCATGCACGACACTCCGATAAACGCGCGGTGCTCTACGCTTGCTGCAGTGCAATATCAAGTGCCGTAGCGTTATGGCACTCATGTCGGCAGCGCGCGGCTCTTGCGGGGCGACTTCTCGCGGAGGGCAGACCCGCGGCCCGGCAAGCGCGTGTCTGTTAAATGGCGACCTGCGTGCCGATTTCAACGACGCGGCCGGTGGGTATCTGGAAATACTCCGTCGCATCGGCCGCCGAGCGCGCCAGGCCGATGAACAGCCGGTCCTGCCACACGGGCATGCCGGAATTGGGCGAAGCCTTGAGCGAGCGCCGCGACAGGAAGAAGGACGTCGTCATGATGTCGAACTTCCAGCCCTGCTTGCGGCAGATCGCCAGCGCGCGTGGAATGTTTGGCTGTTCCATGTAGCCGAAAGTCAGCGTCACCCGCATGAACAGCTCGTTGACCGTCTCCATCTTGACGCGTTCGCTGTCGGGCACGACGGGCTGCGGCGCCGTCACCACCGAGAGGATGACGTTCTGCTCGTGCAGCACCTTGTAGTGCTTGAGGCTGTGCATCAGCGCGGTCGGCGCGCTGAGCGGATCGCTGGTCAGGAATACGGCGGTGCCCGAGACCAGCTGCGGCTTTTTCTTCAAAAGGTTGCCGGCGAGGAAATCGAGCGGGATCTCGTTGCGGCGAGTCTTGTCGAAGAGATAGCGGCTGCCGCGTATCCACGTCCACATGATCAGCCCCATCAGGCAGGCAACGGTGATCGAGACCCAGCCGCCTTCCACGATCTTCACGACATTGGCCAGGAAGAAGCCGCTGTCGATGATGCCGAAAAGCAAGGTCAGCGCTAGGGCGAGCGCCAGCTTCCATTTCCACATCTTGCGCATCACCACGAACAGCAGGATCGTCGTCATCAGCATTTCGCCAGTCACCGAGATGCCATAGGCGGAAGCCAGCGAACTCGAACTGCCGAAGCCGACCACCAGCAGCATCACCCCCAGGGCGATCAGCAGGTTGACGCGGGGCATGTAGATCTGCCCGGACTGCATTTCCGAGGTATGCTGGACCTCGATACGTGGCAGAAGGTTGAGTTGCACCGCCTGCCGGGTCAGCGAAAAAGCACCCGAAATGACCGCCTGGCTGGCAATGACCGTCGCGGCCGTTGCAAGTCCCACCATCGGCATCAGCGCCCAGTCGGGCAGCATCTGGAAGAATGGATTGGTCGGTTTTCCGTCATTGGCGAGCACAAAGGCGCCCTGCCCGAAATAGTTGAGCAGCAGGCAGGGGAAAACCACGGAAAACCATGCCAGCACGATCGGCTTGCGTCCGAAATGGCCGAGATCCACATAGAGCGCCTCGGCCCCGGTTACTGCCAGGAACACGGCGCCGACAGTGACGAAGGCGGCGGTGGGTGTGCTGGCCAGATAGGCGACCGCGTAATAGGGATTGATGGCGAGCAGGATCGATGGATCATCCATCAAGTGCCAGAGGCCCGCGACACCGATCGCCAGGAACCACAGCGCCGTCACCGGCCCGAACACCGCCGCCACCTTTCCCGTGCCGAAGCGCTGCACGGAAAACAGGATGGCAAGGATGACCAGCGTGATCGGCACCACATAGGCGTCCAGCTTCGGGGTCACCACCGTCAGGCCTTCGACCGCCGACAGCACCGAGATGGCCGGCGTTATGATCGAATCGCCGAAAAACAGCGCCGCGCCGCAAAGACCGATCACGAGGATCAGCCGGGCGCCCTTGGGATAGGCGCTGCGTGCCAACGACATCAGCGACAGCGTGCCGCCTTCGCCCTTGTTGTCGGCGCGAAGCACGAAGGCGACGTATTTGATGGTTACGATGATCGTCAGCGCCCAGACGATAAGCGACAGCACGCCAAGCACGTGAACGCGCGTATCGATGCCGGCTGAGGCGTGAAGCGCCTCGCGAAAAGCGTAAATCGGACTTGTGCCTATATCGCCATAGACGACACCGAGCGCGCCCAGCATCAGGACCTTGGTACTGTGCTGCTCGACCTCCGAATGGCTCGACTGCTCGACGGTTTCAGCCTCGCTCCCGCTATTGGCAAGGGCCATCGACCACTCTCCGAAAAGCGCGCGTTGCTCTATGCATGCTGCGATACGATATCAAGTGCACGCGATGGCTGCCATACCAATACGAAGCATTACCCCTACCAGCCGCAAGCGCTGAGAAACCGACCCACTGTGCCGGCCATGCCATACTCCAACGCGTCGGCTGTCAACCCATGTCCGATCGACACTTCGGCCAATGCCGGAATGCGCCTTGCCAGATCAGGCAGATTGGCCACCGTCAGATCGTGTCCGGCGTTGACCTGGAGGCCGGCGGCAAATGCCGCGTCTGCCGTTTTCCCCAATCTTTCCAATTCCTTGGTCGCCTTGCCGGAATCGGAATGGTAGCTGCCATAAGGGCCGGTATAGAGTTCGATACGATCGGCGCCCGTATCGCGCGCAGCCCCTATGCCGGCGGGATCCGCGTCGGAAAACAGCGAGACCCTGAAACCGCCCTTCTTCAGACGCCTGACGATCGGCGTCAGGAACGCCGCATCGGCAACGAAGTTCCAGCCATGGTCGGAGGTTGCCTGCGCGGGATCGTCAGGCACCAGCGTCACCTGTTCGGGCTGGTGCTTTTCCACGAGCGCCAGGAAATCCTCGCTTGGGTAGCCCTCGATATTGAATTCCGCCTGCGGGAACTCATCGTCGATCAGCGCCCTGATCTCGGGCAGGTCGGAATGCCGGGTGTGACGTTCGTCGGGGCGCGGATGCACCGTCAGCCCATGCGCTCCGGCGGCAAGGGCAAGGCGGCCGACACCGATCACGCTTGGCCACGGCAGGTCGCGCCGGTTGCGCAGCATGGCAATGGCGTTGAGGTTGACAGAAAGCTTGGCGGGCATGGTTTGGCGTCCGTGAAACAGGCGATCGAGGCACGCCACGCTCATTCGTTCCGGCGCGGCGCATTTGAGACGGCGCATCTATAGCGTCTTTGACGGGAACAGATAGGGCCTTTCCGGTGTTCCAGAAGACCAACATATTCCGCGAAAGGGAGGCACCGCCTTGAATTTCCTCCAATCCGTGCCAGCGATTCGCCGCATCGACACCAGCCGCGACGACCTCTTTGCCATCGATGTGGTCGGCCATGTCTCGGCTGCGGATGCCGAGAACCTGTTCGGCCTGCTGGAGGCGGCCTATTTGCTCCATCAGAGAATCGATGTGGCTGTACGCATAGTCGATCACGAGGGCGTCGACTGGGCGGATATCTCCGATGAGACCATCAAGAAGGGTGCCGTCCAGGCATTGGAACATATTGGCCGTTGCGCGGCGATCGGCGCCCCTGACTGGACGCCGAACGCGCGACGCGCCTTGCCCGATTCGTCGCCCGTCGAATTCAGGTATTTCAAGCTCGAGGACGAAGCTGCTGCCTGGGAATGGCTCGGCGCGAAGCCGACGAGTGAGGAGGCCACACCCGCTCCAGAAAAACAATGAAACGCGGTTTCCGTCTCCCCGCTTCTATCTGACGATGGTCAGTCGTTCTGCGGCCCGGGTGATGGCCGTGTAAAGCCAGCGCTGGCGCGTTTCCTTGAAGGCCCAGCTTTCGTCGAACAGCACGATCTCGTTCCACTGCGAGCCCTGTGCCTTGTGCACCGTCAGCGCATAGCCATAGTCGAAATCGTCGAAGCGCTTCTTCTGCTGCCAGGGGATTTCGGCGTCCGGATCCTCGAACGCCGCCTTGAGCAGCTTGATCTTGGCGACGCCGCGATCCGGATCGTCCTCTTCGGGCGAAACCAGAAGGTTGATGCCGGGCTTCACCGTCTCGCGCGACGACGTCATCACCTTCCACAGCGAGCCGTTGAGCAGGCCTTTGGCCGGATCGTTGCGCAGGCACACCAGCTTGTCGCCCGCTTGTGGGTAATCGGCATTGAAGCCTTTCAGTTCGCGCAGGCGCTGGTTGTAGCGCCGCCGCGTGCGGTTGGTGCCGACCAGCACCTGGTCGGCCCTCAGCACCAGTTCCTGGTTGACGTCTTCCTTGCCGATCACCTGCGCGGTGCCATAGTCGCCGCGCATGAATTCGCGGCCCTCGCGCACGTCGAGCGCCAGCCGCAGGATCGGATTGTCGCGCGCCTGCCGGTGGATTTCGGTCAGCAAGAAGTCGGGCTCGTGATCGGTGAAGAAGCCGCCGCCCGAGATCGGCGGCAACTGGCCGGGATCGCCCAGCACCAGGATCGGCGTTCCGAAACTCATCAGGTCGCGGCCAAGCTGCTCGTCGACCATCGAGCATTCGTCGATGACGACCAGTTTCGCGCGCGAGATCGGGCTCTGCCGGTTGAGCGAAAAGGTCGGCGACATCGAGGTCTTGCCGGTCACCTCGTCGGCCACCGATTCCTCGCCCTTGGGCCGGTAAATGAGCGAATGGATGGTGCGGGCGTTGACCGCGCCCTTGGAGCGCAGCACTTGCGCCGCCTTGCCGGTGAAGGCGGCGAACTGCACCTGGCCGTCGACATGCTCGGCAAAATAGCGCGCCAGCGTCGTCTTTCCGGTCCCGGCATAGCCGAAAAGCCGGAACAACTGCGGCTTGCCGGTCTTCAGCCAGCGGGCGACCGCCTGCAGCGCCTCATCTTGTTGGGGTGAAAATTCCATCTGATCGTGTGACCGGATTCGCAAGGCAAAGACAAGATAGCCGCCACCAGCATCGACACAGCCGGTGGCGACTGCGGTTCAGGCTATCAGCCGCAAGCAAGAACGTAAAGGGAACGAAAAAAGCAGCCGCGCAACTTCAGCTGGCAGCGCGCGGATCGTTCTCCAGCAGGATCGGCTTGCCATGCGGCGTGGCATGCGCGGCGCGCTCCCAGGCCTGTGCCATCGCATCGACGTCGGGCTTGGCGGCCAGCCCCTTGGAGGCAAGCAGCCCTTCCAGCGCCGCCAGCCAATGCTCGTAATAATCATGGCCGTCCGCCGCGGCACCTGGCTTCTTCACCTCGGCTGACAGGGCATCCGCCCACTCGCCCCACGAAAACAGGCCCTTGTCGTGCAGCGCCACCGTCATGGCGAACGCTTCGGCCTGCCATGGCTCGGCGAAAACCGGTGCGTCGAGGCCGGTGGGCAAACTGGCGGCAGGCCCCTTCTTGGCCTCAGACCGGCTCAAGATAACTCTCCCAGGCGTCGATCGAGACGCTCAGTGTCGGGTCGGCGCCCTCGCCCCAGATTTCCGTGCCATCGAAAACCACGGTATAGACCCACTGCGGATTCTCGCCCTGCCCATGCGCGTTGCTGTCGGGAAAGACGAAGCCGTCGCGCACCGCCTCGATCGTGCCCTGCTTGTCCCGCGCATAACGCGGCAGCCTGGTATGACCGGTCGGGTTGATGTTTTTGGTTCGCACCGAATCACCGGCCTTGAAGCGCGGCGCTGTCTCGACCGGCCGGTCACAAGGACCGCCCTTGGCCAGAACGGCCGGCACATTCTCGGCCTTCAGCACCCGTTTCGGGGTCGCCGCCGGATCGATCGCCTCGCCTGCCCTGAGGTCGCGCTCGCTGACGAAGCCGTGCCGCTTGAGTAGGGTCTCCAGCGCCTTGATCCAGATTTGATAGTAGCTCGAGCCATAATAGTCGGCCGGATGCAGCGATTCCCGCGCGTGCCGGCTCTCGTCGATGTTCCAAGCCCCCATGCCGCCGGCGCAGAGCGTCACGCCGAGCGCCCGCCTCTCCCATTCCGCATGGAAATAGGGTTCATCCTTTTCGGGCGAGATCGGGCCGAATCCCATCTGTCCGCCGAGATCCTGCGGCCCGTTCATGCCGGTTGCCTCGCCAGAGCGGTGCCGATCATCGCATCGCGGCTGACCAGTTCGGCCAGCCGCTCCTCGCTCCAGCCTTCGGTGCGCTCGGGCCGCATCGGCACGACGAGATAGCGCAGTTCCGCCGTCGAATCGCAGACGCGTATCTTCGTCCCGGCCGGCAGCACCAGCCCGAATTCCTCGAGCACGCCGCGCG
The DNA here is from genome assembly GCF_020164715.1 of Mesorhizobium sp. ESP7-2. Taxonomy (NCBI): domain Bacteria; kingdom Pseudomonadati; phylum Pseudomonadota; class Alphaproteobacteria; order Hyphomicrobiales; family Phyllobacteriaceae; genus Mesorhizobium; species Mesorhizobium sp. ESP7-2. Next base: position 19,539 of record NZ_JAIUGQ010000028.1, on the reverse strand, counting down.
GATCGATCACCGCCCGCGACCGGTAGGGCGGCGCCTTGTACCACACCGGCGGCAAGCCAAGCACCGACCAGGGATAGCAGGAGCACAGCGTGCAGACGACGAGGTTGTGGGTATCCCCGGTGTTGAAAACCGCCTGCATGTGCTCGCCTTGGCGCCCGCTATAGCCCAGCGATTCGATCGCCGCCGTCGCATCGCGCTTCAGCCACTCGGCAAAGGCGGGATCGCTCCACGCCTTGGCCACCACCCTGGCGCCGTTGCGCGGGCCGATTTTCGTCTCGTAGGTATCGACGATGACGTCGATCGCGGCCGGATCGATCAGCCCCTTGCGGGTCAGGATGGTTTCGAGCGCCCGCACCCGGGCGGCAAACGGATCGAGTTCGTTGTCATGGTCATGATCGTGGGACATGACGGCAAATTACGGTTCCGACCCGCCGGCCGCAAGCTCCATGGCTTGGGCCAACGGGGACCGGCGTCTTGCCTGCCCTGCTACTCAGCGGCCGTCTTCTGCGGCTCAGCCGGGATGTCGTCATTGGTGCCGAACAGCGAAGGCTGATCGCCTTCTTCGACCAGATGCATCTCGCCCTTGCGCTTTGGCAAGAGACCGACGAGCCAGCCGGAGAAGTTCTCCATATAGACGTAGATCACCGGCGTCACGAACAGCGTCAGCGCCTGCGAGGCGAGCAGGCCGCCGACGACGGCTACGCCCAGCGGCTGGCGAAGTTCCGCGCTGGCGCCGGTACCGAGCGCGATCGGAAACGTGCCCATCAGTGCCGCCAGCGTCGTCATCATGATCGGCCTGAACCGCATCAGGCAGGCCTTGTGGATGGAGTCCGTGGCCGACATGCCTTCTCGTCGCAGTTCGAGCGCGACGTCGACCATCATGATGCCGTTCTTCTTGACGATGCCGATCAGCATCAGGATGCCGATCACCGCGATGACCGACAGGTCCATGCCGGCGAAGCGCAGCGCAACGAGCGCTCCCAACACCGCCGATGGCAGGCCCGTGAGAATGGTGAGCGGGTGGATGAAGCTCTCATAGAGGATGCCGAGCACGATATAGATGGTCAGGATCGCGCCGCCGATCAGCAGGCCCTGGTTGGCAAGTGAATCCTGGAAGGTCTTGGCCGTGCCGGCAAAAGTGGTCGAGATCGCCTTCGGCATGCCGATCTGCTCTTTGATCGCGTTGATGCGCGTCACGCTGTCGCCGAGCGCCACGCCTTGCGGCAGATTGTAGGAGATCGTCACCGCCGGGAGCTGACCGAGTTGGTTGACGGTCAAAGCTCCAGCCGTGCGATCGACCCGGGCGAAGGCGCCAAGCGGCACCAACCTGCCGCTCGCCGTCCTGACCTGAATGGCCAGCATCCGCTCCGGCGACCATTCGATTTTCGGATCGAGCTCCATGACGACCTCGTAGCTGTCGGCCGAACCGAAGATCGTCGAGACCTGTGCGGTGCCGAAACCGCCATAGAGACTTGAACGCAGCGTATCGGTGTCGATGCCGAGTTGGGCGGCCTTGTCACGGTCGACCACCAGCGTTGCCTGCAGCGCATTGTTCTGCAGATCGCTGGTGACGTCGGTGAAGGTCGCGTGGTCCGCCGCCATGGCGTCGTCCATCTTCTGCGCCCAGATATCGGCCTGCGCCGTATCGAGGCCTTGCACGACAAGCTGATAAGCGCTGGCGGAGGAACGCGAACCGAGCCTGAGGTTCTGCACCGGCTGCATGTAAGTTTCGATACCGGCCACACTGGAAAGCTGCCGCCTCAGATCGGCCTGCACCTTCTCGATGTCGGGGCGCTGGCTCTTATCCTTGAGCTGCACATAGAGACGGCCCTGATTGAGGGCGCTGCCCCCACCGCCGACTGACCAGGCCACATGTGTTACGTATGGGGAATGCGAGAAGACATCGGCAACCTGGCTCTGCAGTTTGACCATGGCGTCGAAGGAAATGTCCTGCCGGGCAATCGTCGTCACCGACACTTGGCCGATATCCTCTTGTGGGAAAAAGCCTTTTGGAGAAATCTGGATCAGCCATACCGACAGTGCAGCCGTTCCGATGAAGACCAGAAACACTAGGAAGGTGTGCCGCAGGCAGAAGGTCAAAATCCAGTCATAGCTGCGTGTGAAAAGATCATGCCTGTGGCCACCGCCATGTGCCTCACGGTCGGCCTTGCTGACAGACAGCAGCCGCGAACAAAGCATGGGCGTCAGCGTCAGCGACACGAACATCGACGCCAGGATCGCGACGGTCACCACGACGGCGAATTCGTTGAAGATGCGCCCGATCACACCGCCCATCAGAAGCACGGGAATGAACACAGCCACCAGCGAGATCGAGATCGAGATGATGGTGAAACCGATCTCGCGCGCGCCTTTCAGCGCCGCGTCGAACGCTGACAGCCCATCCTCTTCCATGTGACGGAAGATGTTCTCGAGCATCACGATGGCGTCGTCGACGACGAGCCCCACCGCCAGTGTCAGGCCCATCAATGAGATATTGTCGATGGAAAAGCCGAACAGGAACATCGCGCCGAGCGTTGCGATCAGCGAAATCGGCACCGCCACCGCAGGAATGATCGTCGCGGTGACACGGCGCAGGAACACGAAGATCACCATCACCACCAGCGCGATGGTCAGAAGCAGCGTGAACTGCACGTCGTTGACGGCCTGGCGGATCGATGTCGAGCGGTCGTTGAGAAGCTTGATCGAGGCAGCTGCCGGCATCTGATCCTGGAACGAGGGCAGCATCGCCTTGACCTTGTCGACCACGTCGACCGTGTTGGCGTCGGGCTGGCGCTGGACTGCGAGGATGATGGCGCGGGTGCCATCATACCAGCTCGCCGTCGTGGTGGTCTGAACCGAATCGATGACACGTGTCACCTCCCCCAACCGCACGGGATGGCCGTTCTTGGTGGCGATGATGAGGTTGGAGAAGCCGGCAGCGTTGGTGAGCTGGGTGTTGGCGGTGATGGTGAGCTGCTGCTTGTTGTTCTGCAGCACGCCGAGCGGCGTGTTGCTGTTGGCGGATGCGATCGCCGTCTGCAACTGGTCGATCGAGATGCCGCGCGCCGCCAGCGCGGTCGGATCAATCTGGACACGCACCGCATATTTCTGCTGGCCATAGATCGAAACCTGCGCCACACCATCGATCGTCGAAAGCGAAGGCGAGATGACATTTTCCGCGAAAGCATCGAGATCCGTCAGCGGGACCGTATCGCTGACCAGCGACATCAAAAGGATCGGCGCGTCGGCCGGATTGACCTTGCGGTAGCTGGGCGGGGCCGTCATCTCCGGCGGCAGTTGCCGCTGCGTGCGCGCGATTGCCGCCTGGACGTCGGCCGCGGCCGCGTCGATGTCGCGGTTGAGCACGAACTGGATGGCGATCGAAGTCTGACCGAGCGAGTTGGTGGTCGAAATGGAATCGATGCCGGCGATGGTCGCGAACTGCTTGATCAGCGGCGTCGCCACGGATGTGGCCATGGTTTCCGGCGATGCGCCAGGCAGCTGTGCCGACACGTTGACCACCGGGAACTCCGCGCTCGGCAGTGCCGCCACCGGCAGGAACTTGTAAGCGAAAATACCGCCCAGAATGAGGGCGAACGACATCAGCAGCGTTGCGACGGGCCTGCGAATGCAGAATTCGGAAATCATTGGGCCGCCTCGCCGGCGTTGGTCGCCTCGGCCACCTTGGGCGCGGCATTCGCCGTGGCCTTGCCTTCATGCACCGCCGCACCGTCCTTCAGCCTTGTCTGGCCTTCGGTGACGACCTTCTCACCGCTTTTCAGCCCTTGGCTGATGGCGCTGTTTTGGCCTTCGGTCAGCGCCACCTGCACCGGCCGCATCTCGACGGTGTTGTCGGGCTTGACCACATAGACGAACGACCCCTTCTGGCTGGGCTGGACCGCGACGGTCGGAACCGAGGTCATCCGCGGCATGACGCCGGCGTCGAGCACGACGTTCACATACTGGCCGGGCCATAGCGAAAGATCGGCATTGGGAATGCTTGCCCGAGTGGCGATTGTGCCCGACGCGGTGTCGACGCTGGAATCGACGAAATCGAGCGTGCCCTTGCCGATCGGCGTCGGGTCGCCGCTTTGGGTCAACGTCACGGCGTTCTGCTGTGGATTGGCAAGCGTCTTGTGCAGCAGCGCAAGGTCGCTTTCCGGCAGATTGAAGTTGACCTGCAGCGGGTCCATCTGGGTGATGGTCACCAGCGGCGTCGCCGTGCTGCTGTTGCCATTGCTGACAGTCACGAGGTCGCCGACGGCGACATTCACGGCACCCAGCCTGCCGGCGATCGGCGCGGTGATGGTGGCAAAGCCAAGCTGGACATTGTCCGCGTCGATCGTCGCCTTGTCGGCATCGACGGTCGCCGCCGCCGCCTTCTGCGCGGCAACGGCCTGATCGTAAGTCTGCTGCGTACCGGCCTGTTTGGCGACAAGGTCCTTGGCGCGCTGAAGATCGGAACTCGAACTGGCGAGCAGCGCCTGGTCCTTGGCAAGTGTTGCCTGGTCCTTGGCGAGTTGAGCCTTCAGCGCCCGGTCGTCGAGCGAGAACAGGAGGTCGCCTGCCTTCACCATCTGCCCGTCCTTGACGTCGATCGACACGATCTGGCTGGAGACGCGCGCGTTGATGTTGACCACGGCCGGAGAGGAGACGAAGCCGATGGCATAGCGGCGGATCGGAAAGTCGGCCGTCGTTGCCGTCGCCGAAACGATCGAGGCCGAACGGGCGCCACCGCCGCCACCGGACTGTTTGCCGCCTGCCGGCTTGTCGGCCGCCGGCTTGTCTGTCGCGGCGACCTGCTTTGCGCCGATGATCTGCCGTGCCTTGTTCAGCGCGTCTGGCGACAGATAGAGCCAGGCCGCGCCGACACATGCGACCGCAAGCAATAATAGAATGACTTTTCCACGCATCGACAAAAAGACCTCTCCGTCCGACACGCCATATCCAGGTGGTCGTATTCTAGCGCAATTCACGGCTCATTGCCGCGATTTCGCCGAATAGATAGGACGCGGGTTTGTCGGAAAAGGGCCAAAACACGGCATTACGAAGATTTAATGTGCACTGCACAATAGTTGTGCAGCCGGGCCGATGGGACACATTCAGCGTCGTGAGACGAGATCACGCACTTTCGTCCGGCCTCAACCAGGCCGGCTTTGGGGGCTTTCATGCCGTGAGTTACTTGGCAAGCCATCTCGTCGAAGCCATCGGGCGCCACGTTGGTTACGTCGCTTTTATGGCGAGCTAGCCTGCGAGGCGTGCCTCGGCATGATTGTCCTTTGGTACGGCCTCCGCCGTCAATCTGAGCCCGAGTGCCCTCATGACGCCGAGCAGGGTTGAAAGTTTGGGATCGCCCTTGTCGCTTAGAGCCTTGTACAGCGCCTCACGTGTCACGCCAGCGTCTTTGGCAATGGATGTCATGCCCCGAGATCTGGCCACGTTGCCGAGCGCATGGGTGATAAGGGCGGGATCGCCGTCTTCGAAGGCCGCTTCGATATAAGCGAAGATTGCCTCCTCGCTGTCGAGGAATTCTGAAGCGTCCCATTTGGTGGTTTCGATGGTCATTTGACCTCCTTCGCCATGCCGATGGCTTTCTTGATGTCAGCCTTTTGTGATGACTTGTCGCCGCCGCAGAGCAGGATAATGATCGTGTTGCTCGCCTTGACGAAATAGATGCGATAGCCCGGACCATGGTCGACCCGCAATTCGCCGATGCCATCGAAAAACTTGGCATCGCCAAGGTTGCCGAGCTCGACACGATCGATCCGAATCTGAATGCGAGCCTTGGCGCGGACATCCTTGAGGGACTTGAACCAGCCGGCGAATTCAGCTGTTTTCCGGACTTCGATCATGGATCGCTTTGTAGTCCATAGTTCACAAATAGTCAAAATAGATGTGAACCAGAGTTTACAGAATGCCCCCGCTTTGTGCGTGCCGCGCCTGAAGGCCTTAACTTACCGCAGCATTGGCCAAAGCGTCGCCGCCAGCAGCACGCCCATGGCTATGTTGAACCATTTCAGCCGCATCGGGTCGGACAGGAAACCGCGTAACGCCGTACCGAATCCCGCCCAGACCGAGACGCTGGGAAGATTGACCACGGTGAAAGCCATGCCAATCAGGACGACGGACAGGAACGGCCGCTCCGGATTGGTGTAGACGGCCATCGCGGTGATCGCCATCACCCAGGCCTTGGGATTGACCCATTGGAAAGCCGCCGCATCGATGAAGCGCATCGGCCGCGCATCCGTCTCACCCTTGCCGCCAAGCGAGCGTGACATCGCGATCTTCCAGGCCAGGTAGAGCAGATAGACGGCGCCGGCTATCTTCAGCCCGGTGTGCAGCGTCGGGAACGCGGTCAGCACCGCGCCAAGCCCGAAGCCGACGGCGAGCAACAGGACGAGAAAACCGATGCTGATGCCGAGCATGTGCGGCACGCTTCTGACCAGTCCGAAATTGACGCCGGAGGCCAGCAGCATGAGGTTGTTCGGCCCCGGCGTGATCGACGTCACGAAGGCATAGACGAGCAGTGCGAGGAATGCATCGAGTGACATCGGGCTCACTAGCGCAATTCCAGGAAAAGTGCGTAGCGGTTTTCCATCCGAAATTGCGTAAAAACAGGAAGGTCAGCAATATTGACTTAGATACCCGAAGCACCTGCCGCAACAGCAATCCGTTGGTCCACTCGCGGCCGCTGGCTGCCCATGATCATGAAGCCGGCAACCGCCTGTCAACGACAGCCATGCCCTGCTCCCTGCCGCGTAGCCGGCGCAACCCCTTCCGCCTTGGCGTATTCTCCGGCAGCTTTACGCCGTGAGCGAGACCGAGGCCGGCAAGAACCCGGATGAAGATCCAGCCAAGGTCGATCTGCCCCCGCTCCAGGCCGAGCCGCGCCGATTCGGGAAAGGCGTGATGATTGCCGTGAAAACTCTCGCCGAACGTGACCAATCCGAACCGTGGCAGATTGTAGCCCTGCACCGCCACGCCATCCACGCACCATCCCTGGTCCCCGCCCCGATGCGCGAAATGGCCGACCAGCCAATGTCCGGTGAGGGATACCGAAACACGCACCGCGATGCCCCAGACGACCCAGCTCCAGCCGCCGACAGCCAAGAACAGAACGGCCCATGGCAGCTGCTGCAGCATCCATGTGCGTTCCAGGAATTTGTAGAACCGGTCATTCCTGATCGACGGCTCGATGACGAAATCGGGCGGATCGCGCAAGACGACCGCGCAATGCATCTGCCAGAAGGCGTCGATGAAAAACGGCCGGCGGTGCGCATGCAGGTCGTGGCAGGCCGCCTGGCGCTGTGCCCAGTCACGGATGTCATGCGCATGGATCATCCCGAAAGGGCCGGCCATGCCGACCAGAACGCCGAGATAGACCAGCGCGTGTTCGATCCAGATGTGGACCTTGAAGGAGCGATGGATGAGCAGCCGGTGCATGCCGACCGAATGCCCGGCGCAGATCGTCACCGCGCTCGTGACGACGAACAGGAGAAAGGCGCTCCAGCTGAAGGTAAGCGGTCCGAACACGATGGCGACAACCGTCATCGCGCCGACCCAGATCGACTTGGCCGGCATCCAGACAACCCTGCCATCGCGCGCGTCGCTGTCTTGTCGAGAAATCATTCTGCCCGTGGATATGGTCTTCATCGGGAACCCCTCCTCGCATGAACATTTGCCGAACCACAGCCTTGCCTTTTGGCGTCCCGGCCAGTATTTAGGCAATAAGCTAATCATCTATTATGCCGGATTAGGTATTTAGGCAATAGTCTAAATGACGTTCGGGAAAATACCGGCAGGCGTCTCGACGATGTCTGCGATTACGAGGTGCGCACAGTGGTCGAGAAAGCAGAACAGGAGGCTGAGGCCGGCATCGGCGCCAGCGGGGCGATCCAGCGCGTGTTCGAGGCGCTGTCCTCGGCGCCCCGGCGCAGGATTCTCGCCTACCTCGCGCATTCGTCGCTGACCGCCGGCGAGATCGCGGCGCGCTTCGACATGTCGAAGCCATCGATCTCGCAGCACCTGAACATTCTGGAGACGGCCGGCCTCATCGCCAGGGAGCGTCAGGGACAGTTCATCCACTACTCGCTGGTCGAGAACAATCTGGTGAACACCCTGAACGGCTTCGTTCAGGATGTCTGCCCGGTGTCGCGGCCGCTGAAAAGGGAAAGCAAGGCCCTGGCCAGCGGCAAGGTCGAGGCCCCATCGGCAAAACCCGAGGACTGATCCGTGTCGGCCTACATCCCCTGCGAGCCGCGGTTCATCGCCGCCACGCCGGTGCGGCAGATCTCGACCAGGCCGAGCGGCTTCATGATGGCGATGAATTGGTCGATCTTGGAGCCCTTGCCGGTGATCTCGAAGATGAAATGCTCGGTGTTGGCGTCGATGACACTGGCGCGGAAGGCGTCCGCCAGGCGCAGCGCTTCGACCCGGGCCTCGCCGGTGCCGGCAACCTTGACCAGCGCCAGTTCCCGCTCCAGCGGCCGCTCCTGCCCGAACTCGTGCGAACGCACGGTGAGATCGACGACGCGGTGGACCGGCACGATGCGCTCGAGCTGATGCTTGATCTGTTCCAGCACATGCGGCGTGCCGCGCGTCACGATGGTGATACGTGACAGGTGTTTTTCATGCTCGGTCTCCGAGACAGTCAGGCTCTCGATATTGTAGCCGCGCCCGGAAAACAGGCCGATGACCCGGGCAAGCACGCCCGGTTCGTTATCGACCAGCACGGAAAGCGTGTGGTTTTCCGGCCTCTCCGTCTCCTTGGCGATGAAGTAGGCGGACCCGGTGGGTTGAAGGTGCTGTGCGTTCATGACATGAATCTCAAATTCTGGACCTAATTATCTGTTTTCGCACGGCTTCTTTTGACAAGCCCTGCCTTGGCTCGTCGTCTACACCAGTTCCCGGCCCTTGGCGTCGATGGCATTGGCAACGACCTCGTCGGTCGCCTCGTCGGGCAACAGCATCTCGTTGTGCGCCTTGCCCGAAGGGATCATCGGGAAGCAGTTGGCGAGCGTCGCCACGCGGCAGTCGAACAGCACCGGCTTCCTGACCGAGATCATCTCCTTGATCGCGTCGTCCAGTTCGTCGGGCTTGTCGCAGCGAATGCCGTGACCGCCATAGGCCTCGGCCAGCTTGACGAAGTCCGGCATCGCCTCGGTGTAGGAATGCGACAGACGATTGCCGTGCAGCAGCTGCTGCCACTGCCGCACCATGCCCATATACTGGTTGTTGAGGATGAAGATCTTGATCGGTGCATCGTGCTGCACCGCCGCGCTCATCTCCTGCATGGTCATCTGCACCGAGGCGTCGCCGGCGATGTCGACGACCAGTGCATCGGGATGCGCGATCTGCACGCCGAGCGCGGCCGGCAGGCCGTAGCCCATCGTGCCCAGGCCTCCCGATGTCATCCAGCGGTTCGGCTTCTCGAAATGATAGTGCTGCGCCGCCCACATCTGGTGCTGACCGACCTCGGTGGTGATGTAGGTGTCCATGGTCTTGGTCAGTTCATAGAGCCGCTGGATGGCGTATTGCGGCATGATCACGTCATTGTTCATCTTGAAGGCGAGTGAATCGCGCGCGCGCCATTTGGCGATCTGCTCCCACCAGGGATAGAGCGCCTTCTTGTCGGTCTTGGCGGTTGCCCGCCACAGCCGCACCATGTCTTCCAGCACCCGGCCGACATCGCCGATGATAGGCACTTCGGTGTGGACGTTCTTGTTGATCGAGGACGCATCGATATCGATATGGATTTTTCGCGAATTCGGCGAAAACGCATTGAGCCTGCCGGTGATACGGTCGTCGAAACGCGCGCCGATGCAGATCATCACGTCGCAATCATGCATGGCCATGTTGGCTTCGTAGGTGCCGTGCATGCCGAGCATGCCCAACCAGTTCTTGCCCGATGCCGGATAGGCGCCGAGACCCATCAGCGTCGAGGTGATCGGGAAACCGGTGAGGTCCACCAGTTCGCGCAGGAGATGGCTCGCTTCCGGGCCGGAATTGATGACACCGCCGCCCGAATAGATGACCGGCTTCCTGGCGGTGGCCATCAGCTCGACCGCGGCCTTGATCTTCTCCAGGTCGCCCTGGACCTTCGGCTGGTAGCTGGTGCGCGGCGCGATCTGCGGCGGGACATAGAAGCCCTTGGCGAACTGCACGTCTTTCGGGATGTCGACCACGACCGGACCGGGACGGCCGGTCGTCGCGACATGGAAGGCCTCGTGGATGGTCGCGGCGAGCTCGTTGACGTCCTTCACCAGCCAGTTGTGCTTGGTGCAGGGGCGCGTGATGCCGACCGTATCGCATTCCTGGAACGCGTCGGAGCCGATCAGCGAAGTCGGCACCTGGCCAGTCAGGCAGACCAGCGGGATCGAATCCATCAGTGCGTCCTGCAGCGGCGTCACCGCATTGGTGGCGCCCGGGCCCGATGTCACCAGCATGACGCCGGCCTTGCCGGTCGACCGCGCATAGCCCTCGGCGGCGTGGCCGGCGCCCTGCTCGTGCCGCACGAGAATGTGCTCGACCTCGTCCTGCTGGAAAATCTCGTCATAGATCGGAAGAACGGCGCCGCCCGGATAGCCGAAGACATGCTTGACGCCATTATCCTTCAGCGCCTGCACCACCATTTCGGCGCCAGTCATTTCCCTACTTGGCACTTCGCGCCGCTCACTCTGTCCATTGTTCATCGGTCTGGTCCCGTACTGCCGCCATTTGGGCGTTGCTGGTCGTTTAGTCGTGTTTCAGGCAATAAAAAAGGCCCCCGAGGGAGCCTGTGTGTGCGCATGGGAGGTCTTCGCCCGGCGGTTACACCGCCTTGCCCACGCGCCTTCCTACGAGAATGAGTGCCGTTTTCATGGTGGCGGACCATAAAGGCGAACGCGCGGGGTCGTCAATGGGGTACGGCACGAATTCACTCGCCTGTGAGATGGGGTTCCGCCACGCGCTACCATAGTACAGTTGAGCCCGTCCCATCGACGCACCACTATCCCGGGCTGACGACGTGCCTGGGAGGAGACGCGTTGCCGGCGAATGGGAGTCCCTTCCCCAGGTAGGGAGGTCCTGGCCGGCCCCTTGCTGTTCCAGTGGAAGCCTGAACAGGCGTTCTTGGAAACCGACAACCGGAGGAGAAACCATGCTCGAGAGAACACCCACAACGAAGGCACAAGCGCTGCTCGACAAGTTTGGCAAGGCGTTGGAGACCGGCGACATCGACGCGGCCGTCAACTGTTTCCAGGCGGATTGCTACTGGCGCGACCTCGTTACCTTCACCTGGAACCTGAGGACGATGGAGGGCCAGGATCAGGTCCGCGACATGCTGACGGCAACCCTGGCTGGGACCCGGCCGAGCGACTGGAAAGTGGCCGAAGGCGAGGAAGCAACCGAGGCGGACGGCGTCACCACCGCCTGGATCACCTTCGAGACCGAGGTGGCGCGCGGTTTCGGCCTGGTGCGATTCAAGGGCGAGCTGATCTGGACCTTGCTCACCACCATGGCCGAACTCAAAGGCCATGAGGAGAAGGCGGGCTTCACCCGCCCGCTCGGCGCCAAACACGGCCACGGCAAGGACAGGAAATCCTGGCGCGAGGAACGTGACGATGAACTCGCCGAACTCGGCCGCAGCAAGCAGCCTTATGTCGTGATCATCGGCGGCGGCCAGGGCGGCATCGCGCTCGGCGCGCGCCTGCGCCAGCTCGGCGTTTCAGCCATCATCATCGAGAAGAACGAGCGCCCCGGCGATTCCTGGCGCAAGCGCTACAAGTCGCTCTGCCTGCACGATCCGGTCTGGTACGACCATCTGCCCTATATCGACTTCCCCAAGAACTGGCCGGTCTTCGCGCCCAAGGACAAGATCGGCGACTGGCTCGAAATGTACACCAAGGTGATGGAGTTGAATTACTGGTCCTCCACCTCGGCGAAATCCGCGAAATACGACGACAAGACCAAGGAATGGACCGTCGTGGTCGAACGCGACGGCGAAGAGATCGTGCTCAAGCCCAAGCAGTTGGTGCTGGCCACCGGCATGTCCGGCAAGGCGAACTGGCCCAAATACAAGGGCCAGGACATCTTCAAGGGCGAGCAGCAGCATTCCTCGACCCATCCCGGCCCGGACAAATATCGCGGCAAGAAAGTCGTGGTCATCGGCTCCAACAACTCCGCCCACGACATCTGCGCGGCTCTCTGGGAGGGTGGCGCTGACGTGACCATGGTGCAGCGTTCCTCCACGCACATCGTCAGGTCCGACACCCTTATGGATATTGGGCTCGGCGCGCTCTACTCGGAGCAGGCGGTCGAGAACGGCATGACGACGCGCAAGGCCGACATGATCTTCGCCTCCCTGCCCTACCGCATCCTGCACGAATTCCAGATCCCGCTTTACCAGCAGATGAAGGAACGCGACGCCAAGTTCTACGCGGACCTGGAAAAGGCCGGCTTCCTGCTCGACTGGGGCGATGACGGCTCGGGCCTCTTCATGAAATATCTGCGCCGTGGTTCAGGCTACTACATCGATGTCGGCGCCTGCGACCTCGTCATCGACGGTTCGATCAAGCTCAAGAGCGGACCAGGCGCCGCGGTTCAGGAGCTGACGCAAACCGGTGTCAAATTCGCCGATGGAACCGAATTGCCGGCCGATCTCGTCATCTATGCCACCGGCTACGGCTCGATGAACGGCTGGGCCGCGGACCTCATTTCGCTGGAGGTGGCGGACAAGGTCGGCAAGGTCTGGGGCCTTGGCTCCAACACCGCCAAGGATCCCGGCCCCTGGGAAGGCGAGCAACGCAACATGTGGAAGCCGACCCAGCAAGAGGCGCTGTGGTTCCATGGCGGCAACCTCCATCAGTCGCGCCACTATTCGCAATATCTGGCGCTGCAGCTAAAAGCCCGGCACGCTGGCTTGCCCACACCGGTCTACGGATTGCAGGAGGTTCATCACAAGGCTTAGTCCTGCCTCGAGGGGTTTGAACGAAACCGCGGCGGCGGGACGGCTGAGCCCGCCGCTCGGATGATCGACAACCGGGGCGGAAGCACTTACGTCAGCCAAACGCTCGCCGCAGGTCTCCGGCCGGTATGCGACCACCGCGCTTTCACCATCGAAGCATAAACACATGGCCGTCTCCTCGCGGTGATTGGTCGCGTCAGGCGCGATTGGCGAAGTCGTGCACGACGCGCTGCAGCAACGGCACATAGTCGCGGAACGCCCGCGTCCGCATATTGGCGACCTTGCCGCCTTCGTCCCAGATGCGAACCCGCACCGCTTCCTCGTGGAACGGGTTCTTGCGGAACGCGGCCACCTCTTCGACATTCATCGGTCCGCCCTGCAGCGACAAGGTATGAACCGAAGCCGGCGACAGCCTGGAGAAATAGGTCGGGTCCGTGGCGCAGAGATAGCGTTTGGCGGCGACATGCAGCCGGACGCATTCGACGATGACCGGCGGGAAGAACGGCGCCAGCACCTCGCCGCCGGCCTCGTCATGGTGCTTGTCCTCGACATCGTCGGGGGAATAGGTGCCGAACTCACTGGTGTAGTGGCCGATGTCGTGCAGCAGCGCGGCGGCCACCAGCACCTCGGGCGCTCCGTCCTGTTCCGCCAGCCAAGCTCCTTGCAGCATGTGCTCGGACATCGTCACCGGCTCGCCGAGATAGGATTCGGCACCCCGGCGCTCAAAGATGTCGGCGATGAATTCGACGATGGTGTCCGCGTTCAGATCCTGGCCGCTCATTCGGCGGCCTCCTTGAAGCCGTGTTCGATCGCGGCGAGCGTCGACAGCAGGCCGTCCTTGTCCGCGTAGCATCCCTGCAGCCAGCGCTTGCCGGTGCCGGAAAACGCCTTGCGCGCATGCATGACGCGGGTGTTGTCGACGATGAAGGCCTGGCCGGGCTCGAGCTTGAAGGTGACTTCGAAGGACGGATCCTCGATCAGTTCGGCGAAGCGGCGGTAGGCGGCATAGTAGCGATCCATGTCGGCGAACGGCACATCGACGGTCGGCGCCAGCGAGCGGTTGTTGAAGCGGATGCAGATCAATTCGCCATCGGGTCCGAGCTCGATCATCGGCCGTTTGGACTGCAGCCGCACACCGGACGACCCTGCATATTCGAACCGCGCCGCATGGGAGCTCAACAGCCGAAAACCTTCGGGATTTTCCGCCTGCAAGGCGGCCGCCACGGCAAAGCCGTCGACGACGCTGGATTCACCGCCCTTCACCGTGTTCTCGATGCAGGACAGGATCTGCAGCGTCGGCACCGGATCGCGATAGGGATTGTCGGTATGCGCCTGCAGGCCGAGATTGGTGTAGGCGAGGTTGTTCGGATTGACCTCGGCGCGCACTTCGAACCAGCGCCCGTAATTGGTCTCCCTGATGTAGCCGAACAAGTCGGATACCTTGCACAGCGCCCCGGATTCGGCCGGCAGACCGTCCATCACCGCAAAGCCATAAGTCCTCACCGCCGAAAGCCATTCGCGCAGGACACCGCGGCCATGGAAGGCCGCCGGATAGCTGGCGCGCGGCAGCGAGTTCTGCATCGTCGCCTTGGTCCAGCGCTGGATGACATCGCCTGTCCAACCGGGCTGGCGTGTCTCGTCGCGATCATAGGCGTTTGCATCAAGCCATTGGGCGGGAAAGCTGACCGTTTTTCCCTCCGGTTCGAAGCTGATCTCCAGCGCTTCGGCCTTGATCGAAGCAGCGCCAATTCTCGTACCGGCCGGAATGTCGAGGATGGTGACCAGGCGCTGGCCATTGCCGGCGCTGCGCGTCTTGTCGTCGAGCGCGTTGTCACGCAGCCACATGGCGTGAAAGCGGGTGCGCCTTCCGTCCTGCCAGCCAAGTTCGATTGTTCTGCCTTCGTCGCCGATCAGCGCGTGGGTCAACATCGAGATCAGGTTCCCGTGTCTATCCGCCCATGGCCAGATCCTGGGCTTCGATTGCATGTTGAGCGCACCGCAGGCATAACTCAAATTATCATTTTTTAGCCAAAGGCCGAATTTTCATAATGGCTCGGAGATCTATCCCCACGCTGCCTCCACTCGACTGGCTGCGCAGTTTCGAGGCCGCGGCACGACTGTCGAATTTCACTGCGGCGGCTGCCGAACTCGGCCTGACCCAGGCGGCCGTCAGCCAGCATATCCGGCTGCTCGAGGAACGGCTGAAGACGCGGCTGTTCTCGCGGCTGGCGCGTGGGGTCGCGCTGTCGCCTGAGGGCGCCGCCTACCTGCCGCACATCCAGTCGGCCTTCGCCACCATTGGCAGCAGCACCACGGAATTGTTCGAACCGCGCGCCGTGCGGACCGTCCAGATCCGGGCGCCGATCTCGTTTGCCTTGCTGGCATTGGTGCCGGCGCTGCCCGATCTCGCCGAGGCGCTGCCGCGCGTCCAACTCGATCTGGTGACGATCCACCGCCCGACCGACTACGATCTGCCGGGCTCGACGCTCGACATCCGTTTCGGCAATGGGTCCTTTCCTGGACGCGAGGCCGAGAGGCTGACCGCCGAGCGGCTTGTGCCGGTGGCAAGTCCGGCCCTGGCCAAGGCCGCCGACTGGACATCGCTGCCGCTGCTTCTCGTGGCCGGCGCGCGCGAGATGTGGGCGGAATGGTTCGCGGCGGCCGGATTGGCCGGCCATACCCAGCGGTCTCATCGCTTCGACAGTTTCGTCGCCGCGATGGAGGCGGCGAGCGCCGGTGCCGGCGTGCTTCTGGGTTCCCGCCCCTTGATCGACGCGGCGCTCGACAGTGGGGCGCTGGTCCCGCTTTCCGATTTTGAGCTCCCCAGCACGTCGGGGCATTTTCTGACCAGGCCGTCGACCGCGCAGCTGACCAGCGCCGAGCAGGATTTCCGCCACTGGCTGCTGAAGCGCCTTGCCGGAAAGGCCCGGACCTGACTGGCGCTACCGCGACGCTGTGCCGATACGCTTCCAGTAGATCAGCGTGCCCGTCAACCCGCCATGCGGCTTCAGCGCATAATCCGGTACCTCGCCGGCCAGGGTGAAGCCGAGCTTCTCATAAAGCCCTGAAGCACCCTCCTCCGTCGCCGTATCCAGAACCAGCAGCGTGCGCCCCTTCTCCACCGCGAGGCGTTCGGCGGCCCGCATCAGGCGTGTCCCGACGCCCCTGCCCCGCTGCTCGACCGATGTCATCAGCTTGGCGATCTCGGCCCGATGCGGCTGGTTGGGCGGGTAGTCGAGCAGCAAGGTGACGGTGCCGACCAGAGTCCCACCGTCCCATGCCCCAAGCACCACTCTTTGCCCTCGTGCCGCCGCGGCCAGCGACGTCTCCCAGAATGCCCTTGCCGCCTCCGGTGCCAGCGGATGCATGAAGCTGACCGATCCGCCGGCGGCAACCGTTTCGACCAGCAGATCCGTCAGCAGTGCGAGTGTTTCCTGGCTGGCGGTCAATGGCCCGATTTCTATGGCATTCATATCTGGTCCTCTGGAAACGATTGATGGGATCGACAGCGCTGGGTCAGTCGAGATGGCGCACACGCCGCCGCTTGCGCGCGGCCTTGATGGCGCCGATGCGTTCGGTGTCCTCTTCCCTGAGATGCCGACCGCGCTCGAGGATTTCGAGCGTGTATTCCTCATAGGTCAGGCCGAGCCGTTCAGCCTTTTCCATGCGCATCAGCATCACCTCGCGGCTCGGCGCCTTCCATGCCTTGGCGTGCGCCGCCTGCCAGGCCAGGAAGATGTAAGGATCACCCTTGCCCCATGGCGGTCCCTTGTAGTCGTCGAGAGGCGGCCCCCCATTGTGGGAGCGCTTTGGCCGTCTTGCCATGATGTCAGCCCCTGACCAGCGCGACGAGATAGTCGGCGCCCGGCTCCAGCGCATGGAAGGTGCAATCCGACGGCGCCCCAAGTGCCAGGCAGTCGCCGGGCTCGAGCCTGTGCACCTGATCCCCCTCGGTGAATTCGAGTTTTCCCGAAATCAGCCAGATCTGTTGCTTGATGAAGGCGTAGGAAGCCGCCGGCAAGCTGACTTTCGCGCCTGCCGGCAGATGGACCTTGATCAGTTCGAGCGGCATGTCGCCGGCCGGCGACAGATGCCGCCTGACATAGCCCGTATCAGGGTCGCGCCACACCGGCTGGTCGGCCGTGCGCAGCAGCCCGCCGCCTTGCAATTCCGCGCGCGCGATGAGGGTCGAGAGCGTCATGCCGAAGGCCGCCGCAATGCGCACCAGAAGCGCGGCGGTCGGGCTGGTCATGCCGCGCTCGATCGTGCTCAGCATCGCCTTGGAAACGCCGGACCTCTCGGCGAGTTCGGCCAGCGACCAATCCCGCATGATCCTCTCGGCGTGAATGCGCCTGCCGATGGTCGAGGAAATATCGTTCGCTATATCATCCATTCGTCCATTATAGCGAAATAGGGAACCCGAGTGAAGAGCCATCTCACGATAATTTTCACCCGGACCTTAATCCTCTCTACACCATCCGACCTCATCCGACCTTAACCCCGATCCTGTAGGGTCCGGTCTCCAGGGAAATGGGGATTGGCCTGTCCATGTATGTCGAACGCGAGGCTTCCGTCGGAGAACCAACATCGCAGGAGCGCCGCAACGCAGAGCAGAACGTTCGGCGCATCCTGGGCAACGTCGTGCAATGCGACGGCGCGCGCGCCACCATCAGCGCCTATGCCGAGGATGTCGACGGCGCGGTCACCGGCCTGTGGACAGTGGGCAAGATGATCTCCATCAATCTGGGCACCACGCGCACCGTTGGCCTGGTCTATGCGATCGGCAAGTCGGATCGCGCCTGGAGCAATGAGGGCCAGAACGCCATCGAGGTCAGCATCGAGCTGATCGGCGAAGTGCGCGACGGCGCCGACCCCGGCGCCAAGCCGATCTTTGACCGCGGCATCACCAGCTATCCGCATATCGGCGCCGTCGCGCACCGCATCCGCACCCGCGACCTGCAGGCAGTCTATGACCTGGCCGGCCGCCATTCCCTTACCATCGGCTCGCTGGCGCAGGACGAGGCCATCGCCGCCAACATCGCGATCGACGATACGCTGGCGCGCCATTTCGCCATTGTCGGCACGACCGGCGTCGGCAAGTCGACCGCCGTGTCGCTGCTGCTGCGCAAGTCGATCGCGGCGCGACCCGACCTGCGCATCCTGATCCTCGATCCGCACAACGAATTCGCGGCCTCGCTACCCGAATATTGCGTCAGGGTCGATTCCAAGACACTCGACCTGCCGTTCTGGATGTTCACGCTGGAGGAATTCGCCGAGGTGCTGTTTCGCGGACGCGAAACGGTGCCGGAAGAGATCGACGCTCTTCGCGACCTCGTTCCGATGGCCAAAAACCTCTATCGCAACCCCAATTCCGGCGCCTACCTCAGGCGCGGCAGCGATGCGCTGACCGCCGATACGCCGGTGCCTTATCGCATCGCCGACCTGCTCAAGCAGATCGACGAGCGCATGGGCTTGCTCGAAAGCAAGAACGATCGCCCGACGCTCAAATCGTTGAAGACGCGCATCGAATCCGCGGCTGCCGATCCGCGCTACCGCTTCATGTTCAATTCGCGCCTCATCGAGGACACCATCCACGAGACGATCGGCAACATCTTCCGCGTGCCGCATCATGGCCGCCCGGTAACCTGCTTCGAGATGGCCGGGATGCCTTCGGAAGTGGTCAATTCCGTCTGTTCGGTGCTGGCGCGCCTGGCCTTCGACCTTGCCTTGTGGAGCGAAGGCAAGCTGCAACTCCTGTTTTTATGCGAGGAAGCGCACCGCTACATGCCGGCCGATGCGCGTCTCGGCTTCGCGCCGACCCGGCATGCGCTGTCGCGCATCGCCAAGGAAGGCCGCAAATATGGCTGCTATCTCGGCGTCGTCACCCAGCG
Source organism: Mesorhizobium sp. ESP7-2 (assembly GCF_020164715.1). NCBI lineage: Bacteria > Pseudomonadati > Pseudomonadota > Alphaproteobacteria > Hyphomicrobiales > Phyllobacteriaceae > Mesorhizobium > Mesorhizobium sp. ESP7-2. The sequence goes on along the minus strand of NZ_JAIUGQ010000028.1, from coordinate 705 downwards.
CCCTGGCGAGCTCGACCCGACCATCCTGTCGCAATGCTCGACCTTCTTCGCCATGCGGCTCGCCAACGAGCAGGACCAGGCGATCATCCGCTCGGCAATCGCCGACTCGTCCGCCTCCACGCTCGCGTTCCTGTCTTCCATGGGCCAGCGCGAAGCGATCGCCTTCGGCGAAGGCGTGGCGACGACCATGCGGCTGAAATTCGAAAGACTGCCCGCTCACCTGCTTCCCGGCACGGCCAAGCGCGACGAAGAAGTGACGTCGAAAGCCGGCGAGGTCGATCTGGTGGCGATCGTCGAGCGGCTGCGCAACGTGCCGAAACCGCAGAGCCAGGCGATGGCCTTCGCCGAGGTGGTCGATTCCGGCCGGCAGGCCGGCGACCCCGACTACCGCAAACCGTCATCGGCGGCCCGCGTGCAGTCGGACGAAGATTTCGACACGCGCTACGGCCTCAAACCCGCCACCTTCGGCCTGCGCCCGCAGAACGATTGAGCTTAACCGCTGCTCTCGCGTCAAATTTCCGTGGTTTCTGCTTCGTTGGACAGCTTGGGTAAATCCCGTCAGGAAATTCGTCAGGCTGAGTCGATTGGTGTCGACTTCGAGAACCGGAGCGGAGCGGACTTTTGGTCCGTGTTGGGGTGGACGGCCCCCGACGGCATCGCAATGTGCCAGAATGAGGTCGTTGCAGATCTCAACAAGGGAGACCG
>NZ_JAIUGQ010000027.1:0-91988 GCF_020164715.1 Mesorhizobium sp. ESP7-2 | reverse complement strand
GGCCCCCGGCGGCGATGAGAGCAAGAAGGTCATCCTCTGGAACAACCCGCAGTGAGCGATCGGTGGCCGGCCCCGCAGGGGCCGGCTTCCCCGCCAGGCAAAAGGAGGATGCAATGAGCCGCTACACGATCACGGTCACTGGCACCGTCACCGGACAAGGCCACTCGGACCCCGAAGCCGTCATCGGCTACGACCCGCCGCTTCGGACTTATTTCCTGCAGGCGTTCCCCCACGAAGTGACCGACGAACCCGCGCTCTGGCTTGGCACCCACGATCGCGCGTTCGAAGCGCTTGACGATCTTCACCACGCGGCAATTGCGCATGGCTACGACTTCATGCCGCTGCCGCCAGAGGTCGCCACGAAGCTGGTCGAGGACAAGGCCGCTGCCGGCGATCGTCCGCAGCGCGATGGAATCCTCGGGCGTCTTCTAAAGCGCCTCAACGACCCCGACTAGGCGAACGAACAAAAAGGGCCGGCGACAGAGCTCCGTCGCCGGCCCTTTTTTTGCACATGGCAAAGAGCCGTAACCGGCCCTCATCACCCGATGGGACAGCGACATCCGGCAAGCGGCTTATCCCTTCGGCAGTTTATGCTTGTGGGTGTGGATGTAGTCCTGCACCGCCTTGCGCAGCAACTCGGTCATGCTGTGTCCGTTGTTGATCGCCAGCAGCTTGAACTGGCGCTGCTCTACAGCGGTCAGATAATAACCGCAGCGCACCATCTCCTCCTCCCGCATTTTCCTTCCGGCGATCGGGTCCTTCTTCTGGCCCTGCCGCACCAGTTTGCGAAAATCGGGTGGAGTGGCCGATGCCGGCTCGGCCGGTTGCATCGCCGCTGATTTAGCCTTTGCCTGCGGTGTCTCGGCTTTCGGCGGAATAAACATGCTTGGAAGGGCCGGCAGCTGTGTCGAGATCGCCTTCATCATGCGGGCTTTCTTGTCGGCGCCGGCCTTGGTTTCGTCGATCATGCCACATGCCTCGTTGCTTCAATGAAGGTTTTCAGGACGTCGTCAAAGACGCCCTCGCTCTCGGCAATCGCCTTGGCGTCGGGTTCCGTCGGGGTGTAAAGCGTCTGTCCGGTCTGGAGATCGCGATAGGCGACGCGGTTGTGGAGCATGTGCTCGGCGACCGGCGTGCTGTTGGCCTGGATGATGGCGCGCAGCTCGGTCAAGGCGCGCGCCCTGCCATCGATGATCGTCTGTTTCGTCAGCACGAACACCGTCGGCAGTGGCCGGCCACGACTTTCGACTGCGAGCGGAATATAGTGATCGGTGACCTGGATGGCGGCGGTTACGTCATCGAGCGCGAGATAGATCGGTACGACGACGATATCGGCGGCAAACAGCCCGGCCATGAGATTGTCATTGGTCGTGCCTTCGGTGTCGATCAGGACGACGGAGCGTTCGCCATTGTGGTGAGCCGCCGCTTCGAGAATTTCCTGCGGCGTCATCGCGCTGACCAGCTGGAGGCTGTCGGGACGATTGCCGGCGTCACCCAGCATCTGGAACCACCGGCTCATGTTCTGACGACGGTCGCCGTCGATGAGGGTGACCGAATAGCCTCGGTGCAGCGCGACGGATGCGAGCGCGCGTAGCATGGTGGACTTGCCAGTGCCTCCCTTGGGGATCACAGCGGACATGATCAAGGCGGCCTCCTTCCCGCGTTGTCTCCTTGTCTCCTTGTTTCCATGTTAACATGGAAACAAGTCATCATGGACACATGGATTAATGTCACGGTCGAAACATGCTGACATAGTCAACGCGGCAGACCGGTTTGGCAACCCAGGAGCGCACCAGTAAGGGGCCTGCTCCGGGTGACAATCATGACGCAGCTTATCTTCAGTGGGGAAGGGTTCCGCTCGGACGAGCCGACTGCGAAAGCGCTCATTGTTTCCATGTTAACACGGAAACATCACGACGCGTTGCGCGCCGTCGGACTGAAGTGACTGGGCTGGTTGCGAGGAGGGACTGTTCGCGTGGTCTCACCGCTTCTCTTTCTTGTGGCAGGATAGCCTATTTTGTGATACACACAAAATAGGCGGCGCAGCCCTAACGGGCCTTAGCGCCCGCAAGCGGGCTTGAGAGATGGATGCAGACGCTCAGAAAGCTGCGGTGAAGAGCGCGTCACGACGCTATGGCGAGGTGACGCACATCCGGTTTTCGGCTGACGAGCTGGCCAGTCTCAAAGCCATTGCGGAACGGGAGGGCGCAACCGTCAGTGAGGTCGTCCGACGTCTGGTGCGGGCTGAGGCCGGACATCTGCCTGTCGCGTCAGAGGCGGTGCGGCCGGCGATCGTGGACATGACCGATCAGTTGCGGCGCGTCGGCGTCAATTTCAATCAGGCCGTGCGCGCCATGAACGACGGCCGAGTTGCCCATGATGAGGATCTTGAGCGGGCGCTGATCGCCGTGGGCGACCTCGTGCGGCGGTTCCGCGAGGAACTGAAGGCGATGACTGGCGGGTCCCGCAAGACGAGGGAGGCCAGGCCATGAGCGGTCGTCTTGCTGGTTACGCGGCCGAAATCGAACGCTATCTGCGGGGCGAGCCCGGCGTGCAGCGTGAGGAGCTGGACGACGACAAGTCCGAGACGGGCGCCCGGCGCGAGGCCGGTGAATTCCAGGCGATGAAGAATTATGAGCGGACCGGTGGCGGGGGCCTCGGGCAAGGACAAGCCGGCTCGATGGTAAGTGGCGGCAGGAGACCTCCTCGTTCGTCGCCGGGAGTAACAGGAGTGGCGGGGAGCTCCATGTCCAGCAGGGCACCGAAGTCCGCCGCGGCTGCGAGCTCCCCCAAGGCCGCTAGCGCCCCGATCATGGTCTATGGCGCCACGCTTGCCGGTTTTCGGCCGGAAGAGGAGGAGGAAGACTGGAAGCGGCGCGGCGGCGGTGGCGGCCGTGGTGCGGGTCGCCCGAGCGGTACCGGGCGAGCGGCGCGGGTCACCTATCAGGCGCGGGCCGTGGCGGCGAGGGCAGGCTATGCGGCGGGCGCGCAGCCTGCTGTGTTCAAGGTCATGCCCAATCCGCCATCCACGAAGGACGCGGCGTCGCGGCTGCTCAATTACATCGGGAAGCGCGAGGACGAAAAAGGCGAGAAACACGATATCGAAATCTTCGACGAGGACGGACAGGTTCTTGCGACAAGCGGCGCACGAAAGGCGTTCCTGGAAACGTTTTGCGAGACGTTCGAACCACCCTTGGAAAACACCAATTTTATCGAGGTTCGTTTCGACCTCGCCGGCGAGGTCACCGATGCTGCCTTGAGCGAGGCGTTGAATAAGGCATTCGGTTCGAAACCGTTCATCTATGCGCAGGACGGACAGACGGTGCAGGTATACGCGCACACCGATGAGCGGGCCGGGCCGCTTGCGAGGGTCTTGGCCGGTGGTCGGGAGAATTCGCGCAGCAAGGCGCTCGACAAGATCGAGGCGCGGTTGTCCGAGGCCATGGGCGCAGCGGGGGTAGTAGCCAAGGCAGAGGTAAAGGCGGCCGTCAGCCGTGAACCCAAAGCGAAATATTTCCTGCAGAAGTTCATCCGCACCCACAGCCAGGTCCGCCACGCAAATGGCGAGCCCGCGCCTGGGGCGAAGAATTCCACCAAGGCGGCGGCTTCGGTCTATGAACAATGGCGCCCGCAGTTTTCGGGGCGTGAACGCCGCAATGCCTATCACCTGCTTTTCTCGGCGAAGGCCGGCACCGATGCCAACGCCGTTATGGCCGCGGCGCGCGCCGTGCTCGAGGAGCGCGCGCCAGGATACAAGTTCGTCCTGGCGCATCACAAGGACACCAAGCACGTCCATATCCACGCGATGGTGCAGGCACGGTCAGCCGACGGCGAGCGCCTGAAATTCTACAAGCCAGATCTGGCAGCCTGGCGCGAGACATTTGCGGAAAAAGCACGCGAGAACGGCATTGCGATGGTGGCGACGCGGCGCATGGATCATGCGATGACGCGGCCCTTCACGAAGGAGCATGCCGGAGCCTACAGCCGCGCCCAGAGCGATCCGCGCTACCAGGTCAGCGCCAGGACGATCGAGCGGGTGGAGGCCAAGCGGCAACGCCGTTTGGATGGACAATCCCTTGTCGTTAACGGCGATGCAATCGCTGCCGCATGGCAAAAGACTGTGACGACGATGCGGACCGTGGGCGTAGTCGGTCAGGCTCTCACGGCAGCAGAGTCGATCGGCAACAGTTTTCTGCGGTTGCGTCGCGATCGGACAGTGGAGGGGCAGCCAGGTCCTGCCGCGGGTCGCGGAGCTGATCAATCGGGGCAGAAGTCTTTCCTGTCCCATCCCGGTATGAGAGAATTGAATGCAATGATAGGAGATTTGAACATGGCGCAAACCCCCTTGGAAATGCGGCGTCAGATGGCCCGCGTCAATCAGGCTCTGGACAACATGCGCGAGACGCTGCCGCCGGCGCATCAAGGACAGTTCGAACAGTATCGTGAAGAGGTGAACGACAAGATGCACGATCGTCTCGCGCGGCTGCAATTCGAGCGGCAGCAACAGCGTCGTGGTGGTGGCAGTGGCGAGCCGATCCCCGAGCGCGAGGCGCGAGGGCGAGACCTTCCAACTCGGGACGATCCCCGCCAGCCGGAGCAGCCACGCACAGGCACCGAGCAGGAGAAGGTGGGAGCCAAGCAGAAGGACGCGAACAAACAGAAGGCACGGCAGTCGGAAGAGCAGGACCGCAAGACACAGCGCTCGAACGATAACGATTACGAGCGCTGAGCAAAGATTGCTTGCCGGCCCTCTGAAGCGCGGGAGAGTGCGGAGAACTGTCGCCGAGACTCGTTCGGGCCTCGGAGGTTCAGGATCAAGAGCCAGGCATCTCATTGCGAGGATGATATTGAAATCCGCTAACCTGCCGCATCGCGGGTGATCAGATGCTGGTCCCGTTTCCGGCGAGCGCAAAAGGCATTCGTCAATGAAGCTGATGCACGACGCGGCATTAGCCACCCATCAGCCTGCGGCGCTGCTACCCATGATCGTCGGTGGAGGAAAGCCCGGACTAACGCCTCGACATTTGTGAGGCGACTGCGACGTTCCCGGTTACGCTGATCGGATCCGTTGGAGATCTTCGTATTCACGTTGATGACCCATCCGTGACCATCATTGTTCGCGTTGCGAATGGCTGCAATGCGCCGCCTGATTTCGGCCGTTCAAGTCATCGCGGCCATTCCCAAAAGCTGCCATTCCGCTGAGTTCACCATTACTAAATGCCGGGGTTTCTCCCAAGCAATCACGATGTCTGCAGGTCTCTTCCTCTTGGCGACTCTTGAGACGACACTCGCCGACCTGGATACTAGTCTAACTGAACCGTCCTTGCCTGATGGCAGTTGTTCCGAACGGGGGTGGGCGGCATCCAGCCAGCCCGAGGTCGTCGACAACGTCCGGCTCCAACTCCCAGGTCACCCCTTGGTGGAAACCCGAATCCTCGACCTTGCTCAGATAGCCTGCTTCATCTTGAGCAGTTGCTGCGCGGCGGCCGCGTTGTCGCCGCCACCCGCCACATGCACGGTGGGAACGGCGAGCTTGATGCCGTTCTCGTCGAATGCCTTCTTGATCATCATGAACGCTCGCCGCTTGATGCCGAACTGAGTTCCCGGCTTGGTCATCAGCTTCATCCTGAGGTCGATCCCGGAGTCGCCAAAGCTGTCGACACCTTGCATTTTCAGCGGCTCGATCGTATCGGCCGCGAACTCAGGATCGGCGGCCAGCTCCTGACCGATCTTCTTGATGAGCCTGCGAGCGAGGTCCACGTCGGAATCGTAGGTGATGCTGAGAGCCATCTTGTCCATCACCCAGTCACGGCTCATGTTCTGGATGGCGCCGAGCACGCCGAACGGCACGGTGAAAATTGGGCCGCGGTGATGCCGCAGCCTGACTGACCGCAGGCTGAACGATTCGACGGTGCCCTTATAGCTGCCGCTCTGGATATACTCGCCGACACGGAAAGCATCGTCGAGCATATAGAAAACGCCGCTCAGCACGTCCTTGACGAGTGTCTGCGAACCGAAGCCGATGGCGACGCCGAAAATGCCCGCGCCGGCGATCAAAGGTGCGATCTGCACGCCCAGTCCGGACAGGATTGTCAGCACAGCGACGGCCGAGATGAAGACAGCGAGCACGTTGCGGAATATCGGCAGCAGCGTACGCAGCCGGCCGCTGCGGGCAAGGTCGTCCGCACTTGACCCTTCCTTTGGCGCGAGCTCCATCCGATGGGCGATCAACGCCTTCGCCAACTGCCAAAGCAGATCTGCAACCAGGAGGACGATGATGCTATTAAGCAGGCCCGAAATCACGAGCGCGCCTGTTTCGCTGCCGGCAAGGGCTGCAGTCCTGACACGCCAGATATAGGCGAGCCAAGCGACCGCGGCGCCGATCACCGCTGCCCTGGCTCCCCTGACGATCAGCACGTTCAGCATGATGCCGAGGGCACCGCTGCGCTGCGCTCTGCCGGCGAAGGCCTGTGCGACGTTGCCAACCCCACGCACCGCCACCGGCAACAGCAACGCATAGAGGCCAAGCCACAGCACGCCGAGCAGTCCTGCCACCCAGGCCAGCCAAAGCGCGATCAGATAGAGCGTCAGCAGCGATTGCCTGACAGTGGAAGCTGCGCAGCCCGGCCGCCGCCAGACGATTTCGATGGCGATGGCCAGTATGCCCAGGCCACAAAGCAGGGCAACCACGCGCGCCACGTCGATCGAGAAACCGATGCCAGGCATGAGGCTGACCACGGCCCAGCCAAACAGCAGAAAGCCGGCGATGAGGCTCACGCGGCGAAGCCAGAAACGCTGCACTGTCTCGCTTGCGACAGGGACTGCCGTCAGCGTCTCATCCGACGTTCTGGTTTCCGCGCCGGCAAGTCCAAACAGCAGCCTGGCAGTTGCGCGGACGACACGCACGGCGATGAAGGCGAGCAGCAAGGTCAGCACGATGCGGCGTAGCAAAGGCGGCCATTCGAACGCGAGGAACGAACCAATGGCTGCCAGAGCAAACGTCAACAAGGCAGCGACCTCGGACAGGGCCGCCTGTCCGGGATCAACTGTTCGGTCAGAACCGCCCAGCGCCAAAGCCCGGCGGACCAGCCACTCGGCGCCGAAGCCGACGACAGTCAGGACTGCCAGGATAAGGACCACCAGGCCGGGCCTGCCTGAATTCACGTCGCGCGACACGATGTCGGCGGCGTTAGCTGCCTCCTGCGGGATGCGAGGAATGGCATCGGTGAGCGCGACGAGACGTGCGCGAACGGCCAGCTCCCAGTTCGAGATCGCGTCGGCAGGCGATGCGGCAGACGGTTCCTCGGCGGCTGCCGGTACCTTTCCTTCGAGCCATACCTTAACCTCCGGATCGGACAGCAGGTCGAGGAACTGCCGTGCCTTTTCGGGCGGCACGCCGACGGGAGGCTGCTGGGCCTGGGCCCAGGAGGTTCCAACGAGCACCCAAAAGAGAATCGGAATGACGGCCGACAGCAGAATACCAATTTTAGTGGGCAGTGCGTTCCTCATCGTGCGCTCCCGCAATTTTCGGTCGACAGTGCGACCAGACGTTCCTGCAATCGACCGAACCATGCCGGATCGAACCATGCTATTTGACCCCCTCGAACTCACCCGGCCGCCAAGCCTTGTCGAACCAGGGTTCGAGTTCGAGCGACACAGAACTTATCCGCACCATCAGCACATAGATTGCGGCGCCTTCATTCTTCCCGGGCAGACCACCTCGAACGGGGCGGTCACGAGAACCTCCGCCCGTTTACTGAAACGCGAAAACGCGCTTCCAGTCATTCTTCATGTCAACCACGGCCCATTTGTTAGAGGGCGCCGCGTCTAGTCCCTTGTCGAGCTTTCCGATGTTGGAATGGCGGTCGTAAGCCCATTCGCGCTCGGCATCGGTGTGGTGAACGATGCCGGCGAATCGTGCACCTTGTCCGCTCGTTGTCCACTGCAGCATCGGAACATCGCCATCGGAATTGCCGAAGGCAAAGATCGGCCTTCGTCCGATGAACCGGTTGATTCCAACTGGCTTGCCAGGCCCATCACTGAGGAACTCGAATTCGGCAAGCTTCACCAGCACGGGCTTGCCGTCCGCCCCGATCTCGAATTGCGTCTTGCCCGACGAGCCGACCGCCTGCTCGGGAGGAATACCGTAGACCTTGTCCGTCCATGGGCGCATGAAATCAATGCCGCCGCCGGATACGATAAATGGCTTGAACTCGTGGGCGCGCAGGTAGGCGAGCAGCTCCAGCATCGGCTGGTAGGCAAGATCAGTGTAAGGACGATCGAACCGGGGATGGCGTGCCGTTGTGATCCAGTCGAGCACGGTCTTTTGGAACGCATCCACCGTGGTTCCAGTGTGGGCCACAGTCAGGATCTCCAGCAGCTCCTTCTGGCCGACCGCCGCCAAAGCCTCCGCGTCCTGGTCGAGCACCGCCTGGAATGGCTGCTTTGCTCTCCATTCCGGATGCAGCGGGGCCAGTGCCCTTATCTGGTCGAATGCGAAGGCCGCCTGGGCGTATATCGGTTGCTCGCACCACAACGTGCCATCGTTGTCGAAGACGGCGATACGCTCGGCGGGAGGGACGAAATCGGCCCCGTCCGGAGCCGTGACGCGCGCAACGAACTCGATAATCGAGGCCTTGACCGGCCCTTCGTTCCACGACTGCAGCCAGTCGCCCTGCGTCTGAGCCTGTGCGTTTGCGCGCCTAAGCGGTGCGACCAGAACCGGAACCGCAGCAAGCGCCGAGAGCACCGTCCGGCGACTGATGCCATTTGATTTTGATGTCATTGTGGCGTCCTCGCGAGCTCTCGTTGAACCTTCGTGATGGCCTGAAGTCTAGGCGGCAGTAAACGCACCGCGCGGTGCTGGTAGAGTTTCGCTCTGCACACGTGCCGGCATCGACCGCAACAGTGCGTCCTGCGCCACACGTCGCTCGCCTATCATGGCGTCGCCTTCCGCAGGACAACTGAATTAGGGCCCCACGCCCGCAGCGACGCCGATTTTCGATATCGCTGCAACGCAGTCCTTCCACCATACCGGTTGAAAATTCGATGGAATGGATCAGCCTGACTTTTGTTCGGCCAGGCACTTGCGACCCGTTGCCATTGCCTTGAAGGTGCCCTTCAGATCGACGACAAAGGTACCCTGGGTTTGCGGAAACACCGTCATCGTGTATTTCTTCGCCACGTCGCGTTTGAAAGCTGGGTCATCCGTCAAAATGTAACCTCCCGAATACCCGCCTTTGAGTAGGCCGGTCGTTGTGGTTACCACGCCGCGGTAAAGATGGCCGTCGATATCGACGAAGATGTCCTTGACTCCGTTCTTGATGCCTATGTCCAGCTTCGTGAACACGCCAAGGTACCCGACCGCCTGGTTTGCGGCTACGCCCATTTGCACCGAACCTGGGCCAAACGCACTCACGATCAGGCAATCTCCGCGTGTTTTATTTGCGTAGACAGTCCAACCCTCGACGTCATCCCCGTATTTGACTAGCTTATCGCTAGCCTTGGGGAGGGGATTTTCTTCCGCGTAGACTGCCGTCGCGGATGAAAGTGCCACCGACGTTGCCATGATGAGTGCCGTAAAATTTCGCATGATGGTTATCTCTCTCAGACGTGTAAGAGTTGTTTTTAGATCATGGCCTTGGAAGACCGCGGGAAGCGAGGGTGCTGTCGACGAATGCCAGCACCCTTAATTGCAACCTTAGTTTTGCGATCGAACGCGGAACCCTGCTATTTGACCACCTCGAACTCACCCGGCCGCCAGGTCTTGTCGAACCAGGGTTCGAGCGGACCATAAAGCCGAAGCAGCGTGTACCAACCCTTGCCGGGAACGGTTTGGATCCAGTTGGCTTCCTTCCCCTCGGGCGCGGTCGGGCCGAAGTAGAGGTCGACCGAACCGTCGGAATTCTCGATGAGCTTGTCGCGCTTGTTATTCTTGCTCGGGAAGGTCTGGCCCGTCTGAAGCTCCGAGCGCGTCTGCGGATCGTAGATCACCACGGACCAGAAATCCTTGGCCGGCGGATTAGCGGGAATGCGGAGGCTATAGGTCTTGGCGCCATCCAGATAGTCGCCGTTCCGGTCGGTGGCGGCATAGGCGTATTGGGAACCGACGCCGACCATTTTCTGCACCATGGCAGGCGTGTTGACCGTCGCCTGGTAGAAGTAGAGGGTCCTGGCGTCGAGATTGCGGCCGCCCTTGCCTTCGTCTCGGAGCCATTGATAGCTGCCGCCCACGAAGGCCACGTTCCAGGCGCTGTTCGGATAGAGTTGGACGTCGTCCAAGCGCGGGCGGAACACCAGCGCGCGGGCGGTTGCGTTGCCGACAGCGACCGCTTCGACCAGCAGCTTCTTCATCCGTTCGTCCGGTTTGAAGGGCTTGCCCTTCTGAATGCCGACAGAGGCAAACAGGCCCAACATTTCGGGGTCGAGCATCGAGCTCGGCTCACGCTCGATGACCGTGTGAAGCTCTTCATAGAACTCGTAGTCGTTGGCGTGGATGGTGTTCCACGGCTTCTGCGATCCGCTGATGAATTCCATCTTCGGCGGGTTGTCGCGTTTGCTGAGCGGATAGACCTTCAGGCCCTTTTTGAACGATGCCACCGAGGCGTCGGTCTTTCCGTCGACCAGGAAACCGCGCAGGATCAGCCAGTTCACGTAGCTGGTCGACTTTGAGACAAAGTACTTCTGACCGTTGACCTTGGCCTCCATGCCGCCGACAGGCGGATTGAGATCACCCTTGTAGTCGGGCGGGAGGATCAGGTACTTGCCCCCCTTTCCTCGATCGGGACCCGGGCCGCCCATGTCGGTCACGAAGCGGAAATAGGCATCATTGACCGTACCGGGGCCGGAGCCGGGGGGAATCTCGACGACGGTTGGCCCGTCCTTCGCAAGATCGAGGAACACGCTGCAATATACGGTATCGGTGTTGCCAGTCAGGAACAGCGGCGCGGAGTCCAGCAACTGGTCAAGAATGAGCGCCTTGTTGGGGGTGTCGGCGCCCAGTTCCAGGTGACCGAGACGAAGCCCCTCGATGGAGGTCGCAGGAATGCCGTTGAGGAATGTCTCCACGCCGCGCATAATATCGAGATTGTCATAGAGTTTGCCGACCGTTGCGTCGTCCGGCATCCCGTCGAAGAAGTTCAGCGTTCCGATCGACGTCTCGACCTTGTCGGGCGTCATAATCTTCTCTGGAATCTTGTGATTGTAGCCGGGGGTGTTTCCCTCCTGAGCTGACGCGATATTGATCGCAAGTAAACTTGCGCCGACTAAAGCAAAAGATCGCATACCATACCGAAGCATCGTCGTCTATTCCCTCTAAAGATGTTGAATAATTCCTGGTAGACTCACACGCAGCGAGAAGATGCACAAGGCATACTTACAGTTGACGTAAAGTAATCGCAGATTCCCTTCCATCATTCAGACAATGTAGTTCATCCAACTTTTCATCCGCAGCAGGATTCGCCGAACGACCGCGACCGACGCCATATGGGTGCTGTACACGGCGACCTGAGCTGTCGATCCGGCAGGCAGCTCGTAACCCGAAACATCATCCGTTATTTCGATGCCGACGAGCGCGAGGCCCTGTGTCTGTCCGCGATCCTCAGGATTGAGAAGAGTGGGGCTTGCTTGCAGCTGCCCTTGCGAAACTGCATCCGCAACCCCGCTGACCTTGCCCTGAAATACCTTCCCGGGAATTGCATCGAACGCGATCTCGGCTTCCGAGCCAACGGTCAGACGTTGAACGACAGCTTGCGGGAAGGCTGCTGCAAAAACCCTGTCGCCCTCGTGAATGAAGATCAATGCCGGTGCCGTTCCTGCCATCATGCCGGGGCGGAGGAAGAGCTGGGTTACGTAGCCGGCGGTTGGTGCTCTCACCACGGTTTGATCGAGGTCGTATTCGGCGTCGCGCAAGTCGGCCGTCAACCTGGCGACTGTCGTATTTACGCCGCCGATCTCCGACAAATAGGCCAATCGAGCGCGTTCCAGTGCCGCCTGACTCTCGGCCAGCGACTGGTTGGCCGCCTCGAGGTTATGCGACGCCGTATCGACAGTAGCCTGCGCAACCACCTTTTTTTCGAGAAGTTGTGTTTGGCGATCGAAGGCCTGCTGGGCCAGCTCGACCTGCGCCTCGGCTTTCGCAACACTGGCGGCAGCCTGGTCCTGCGCCGACTTCAGCTGCTTGACGCCTTGTTCCGCTTCCGCGACAGCAGCTTCTTTCTGTGCAACGACGAATTTGTAGGGCTCCGGATCGATCTTGAACAGGACGTCACCCTTCTTAAGGGCGATGTTTGGCTCAACTGGAACCTCGACCACACGGCCTTTCACTTCGGGAATGATCGGTGTGGTGAAGAAATAGAGGCGTGCTTCCGTCGTAAACGGATGATTGTAGTTAATGATTGCGAGTAGCCCGCCGACGACCACCACGCCTCCCAGGCATGCGGTGGTCGCGGTCCATTTGTTGACCGGCAGACGCAGGAATTTGAAGACGACAACGCAGATCGCCGCATAGCCAAGCAGGAGAAGTGCACCCATGGCGTCTACTCCGCGACCTGCTCAAGCGCTGAATGCCGTCTGTCAAGCTGGGAGGTTTCGGCAGAATTTCCCGGAGCCGCGGCCGGTGAAAGTCCCCAGCCGCGATCTGGGTGGTAGAGGAACGCCCAGATCCATAGGAAAGGCCACAGCGCCCCCAAGGTAAGGAGGCTGACCCAGGTTGCAGCACCGATCGCGTCCTGATGTGGGTGGTTGCGGGCCTTGGCGATCTCGTAAGGGATTGCCCAGACAGCGACCGCGCCGTAGGCAACCAGCAAAAGTACGATGATCAAGGTAATGAGCGCGACGCTGTCGAGCATTGTTGTTTCCATCCGAAGCCGTCTTAAGTCCGCTTCCCGAAGTCGCCCGGCTTCGTGCTGTTCGAGCAATGCAGCCGGCGGGAAAGAAAAACCAAAGTCATGCAACCACAGTTGTGCATTGAAGGGAGCAATGCATCACCCACCTACGTTGGGGCATTGTCCTCTTGTTCGGAAGGTAACTAACTGTAGTCTACCCGCTAAAAATGCGGTCTGGCCGCTGCCGGTTCGTGGACACCGATAAGGCGTTTGACGGAACTGGAGGAATGCAGAGCCTGTCCTGCCGTCGGCTTCGTATCGAGCGCACGGCGTGCAAGGTCTACAGGAAGAAAGATGGCGCTAGGGCGGATGTGTTCGACTACCTCGAGCGCTTCGATAATCCTCAGCGACAGCACTCGGTACGGTACGAGACTGTCTCACCCGTCGAGTTCAAGGAGGGAGCTGTGCTAGCTTGACTGCGCGTCCGAAACTGGCAACAGCCAGTCAATCAGGGATCACAAGGCCTGCTTTTCTCAGCGAGCCGAGAAAGGTCTCGACATCTTGCGGGCGAGCCAAACGCATTGACACCTGCCCCCGCAGGTTTTTCACCAATGCCGGAAGATTCTTTTGAAGCCATTCGCTCTCGCGCTGGGCTTCCGCAACGTTCCCTGCCTCACCGTTTATCGCAGCGCCGATCAAATGATAGATCGGATTCATCGGGGAAGGAGTTTTCTTTAGCCAGTTTGCTGCTTGCACATAGTCGCCGTCAAAATAGGAGCAAAGGGCCAAGTCCGCCTCATAGTTGGCTGAGGCTCCCGGATTTGATTGACGCGACTCCGCTATCATCGGGCAACCTTGCTTCCATTTTCCCGAAACTGCCAGGCGCTCGCCATATTCGCTCAGGAACTCGGTGTCGTTGGGATTGAGTTTCAAGCTCTCCTCGCCTAGCTCCAACGCGGCATCAATCTGCCCGTCGAAATAGAGAGCCAGCATTTTTGCCTGGCGCGCTGGCAAATTTAGGGGATCGAGCGCCACGGCGTGCCGGGCGGCAGCGAAAGCGCGCTCAAGCGCTGATGCCGGGGGCGTCCCATCGGCTGAAAATCCAAACCGGTAGTCATCGACATAGACCGATGACAGGAGACCCCATGCCGTGGCGTAGCTGGGGAAGCGATCCACAGCTTTCTCGAGGCATGTACGCACCGCAGGACGGCGCTCCGGATCAACGCCCAGCCGATATGCATAAAAAGAAAGTGTACAATTATACGCTACCCAATCATCGGGAGCGTTGCTCACGTCGAGATCCTCGTCCGCTTGGAAGATTACACCGTAAACCTGAGCCAGATTTTGCGCTACGCTGCGCGCAATTTCCTTTTGCGTGTCCCGAAATGCCGAGACTTTCAATGGACCGTCGTAGCTATTTGCCCAAATTACCGACCCAGTGCCGCGATTGATGAGCCGGACCCGAAGCTGAAAGGCTTCGTCCGACAGCGTGATACTTCCCTTGATCACAAATCGTGGTGGCGCCAATGAGGCATCGTCCGGCTTCGGAGCTGACTCCATAACCAGCAAGTCTCTGAACTTGGAAAGTTGCTCGACAATTTCCTCCTTCAATCCACTTGCAACCACGCCTGCGGCCTGAGTGCCGCCCGGATTGTCAAACGCCTGCACAAGCACACGGGGCTTTTCTGGCCCGCCGTGTCGGGCGGGCCCCCACCACCACGCCGATACAGATGCCACGATCGCCAGAAGGACCATGAGCACGGCTATTAGCAGTCGCGGCAGGGTTCTCCACAAAGGCGGGCGCTCTGTGACTGGCTGCGTGACAAGTGGGGCTGGGAGCGGCGCTAACTGGGTTTCCGCCCGGCGTGCGAAGGAAGGAACATATCCACCCTTGGGAATGGTTATGAGTACAGGATCCCCTTGTCCTGAGGTCAGGTAGTAGCGTTCCAGCGCCCGACGAAGGTGGCCGGCCTCAATGCGGACGATCGGGTCCGTCTGAGGGTCGAATGATTGGCCGCGGCCGAACACTTCGACTGCGACGGTATACGCCTTAATGCGATCGCCACGCCCGGATAACGCTTCTTCGACCACGTAGCTAAGGAAACGGTGCTCACGGCCGGTGGCATCGAAGTCCGCGCTGCCGAGGATCAGGGCAAGCTGGGCGCGACAACTCTCAGCCGGGAGAGCAGCCTCCGCTGTGAAGAATGATTCAGGCTTATTCACTGACCCCTCGCACCGACCGATGATTACATGGTCTCCCACGTAATTTACATTCCGCTACTGGCTTTGGGCAATATACGATTCGTTCAGGTCGCGAATTGGCGAATTAAAAGCGTTAATTTCGGTCAGATCCCAGTCAGATCAACGAATTATGGCCAAACAAGACGGACCGTCCGACAGACAAAGAGCGATCCTAGCGGCAGTACGCCGCTTTCCGCAGTTTGAGTTGGCGATCCATCGACTGATCGTCCGGAGTGAGAGCTTTCTGGAGATTTGCGAGGAGCTTGCGGACGCGGAGCTGGCGCTTTCAAGCGTCGACAAGACCACAACAACGGCGTTGGTCGAGGCTAGACGAGCCGAATGGCAGGAACTCGTGGACCGGCTGGTTGGAGAAGTCGGCGAAGCGGTGCGGGACTCAGAGGCTGCTCGAAACTGGGGTGTCAATCCTCGGCCGCCGCCACGGTGAGCGCCACGAATGGTACAACTGGTCGGTAGTCAGCTTACAATTTTCCGCCATTCGGGACTTCAGGATTCGATTGCAATTGCACAATGGTGAACAAGATGAACCAGATCATGAAATCCGGCTTACTTTCGAGACTGCGCCCCAAGGGCGCCAGCCTGCTGGCAGCATCCGTAGGCCTGGCACTCTCATGTGCTTCGGCCTGGAGCCAGAGCGCAATAGACAAGGATGCTAACGACGTCCTCGTCACTTCGATGAACTACTTGAAAGGTCTGAAGACGTTCAGCGCCGACTACGATACCGACCACGAGGTCGTCGACACGACCGGCCAGAAGATCCAGTATAGCGCTTCGGGCTCTCTGACAGCCTCGCGCGGCGAGGGTTTCCGCATCAGTCGGAAAGGCCCTGTTGCCGATGTCGAGGTCACCTTCGACGGCAAAGTCATCTCGCTCTACGGCAAAACGATAAATGCTTTCGCCCAAATCGACAGCCCTGGTCCGAGCATTGACGACGCCGTCGAGGAATTCAGGGTGTCGACCGGCCTGGATGCTGTCGGCGCGGACCTGATGTCCGCGGACCCATATTCGGTCCTCACGGAAGGAGCCGTCGAAGGTACGCTCATCGGCGAAGCCGTTATCGGTGGCCAAGTCTGCGACCATCTAGCGTTCCGGACAGACGCCGTCGACTGGCAAATCTGGATCCGCCAGGGCGACCAGCCGCTGCCGCTCAAATATGTCATAACGACCAAATGGGTGACCGGAGCGCCCCAGTACACGCTGAGGCTGAGCAACTGGACCGTCGACCCCAAGGTCGACGGCAAGCTGTTCTCCTTCACGCCGCCAGCCGATGCAAAAAAACTGGAACACATAGATTCTGGCGAAATCGGCCAACTTTCCCTGGAGGACGCAGAATGAGAACGATCGCGCGAAATAGAACCGGGTTGGCCTTGAGCCTCGTCACGGCGCTCATAGTCGCTGACTGTGAACTCTTTCCCTCCGTTTCGTTCATCTCCAGCGCCGAAGCACGGGTCGGGAGGCCTCTGACCCCGGGAAGCGTTGCTGGCGTTGCCCGTCGCACAACGCGCCGCGTGGTTCGACGATCCACCATCTACGTGCCCGCGCTGCCGCCCGCCTGCGTAAAAGTCAATGTTAATGGCATGACGCTGTCGCAATGCGGTGGTGTCTACTATCAGCCCTACGGCGGTCGCTACGTTGTGGTCTATGTCGACTAAGCCTTCCAATGAAACCGGGACTGCGAGCCCGACTCAGAACCGAGCAAAGATCATGAAAACTTTCTGTCGGACGGTGACTGGTGGCTATGCAGCGCTTTGTATCCTTTGCCTTGCCAATAACGCCGGCGCGGCCGATCTGGTCTCCCCGGTGACGCCGGACCTGAAGCCAGTCGTGACCGAGCAGGGATGGACGTTCAGCGCCGCGCCGTATTTCTGGGCGGCTGGGCTCTCGGGTAACGTGGGGCAGTTCGGTTTGCCCTCCGTCGAGGTTGATTCTAATTTTGGCGACATCCTGAAAAATCTTGATTTCGCGGCCATGGCCGTCATCGAGGCACGCTACGACCGCTACAGCATTTTCGGCGACCTCCAATACGTCAAGATTTCCGCCGGCAATGGAACGCCCAAAGGCATCTTGGCAGACAGCGTCGATCTTACGTCCCAGACTTTTTCAGGTCTGGGCGGAGCTGGTTATTCAGTTCTCCAGAGTGACGCTGGACGTCTCGATGTGGTCGGCGCCATGAGGGTCTGGTCCGTGGATACGGAGCTTGACTTCCATGGTGGGATCCTTGACGGCCGCTCCGCCAGCGACGGCAAGACCTGGGTAGACGGGCTGGTTGGTATTCGTGCGAACTATTCGCTCACACCCGAGGTCTATGTCACGGGATGGGGAATGGTGGGAGCAGGTGCCGCCAATATCGATTGGGACGTCGCGGCCACGCTGGGCTATCGGTTCAATGATCGGTTTTCGGCGGTCGTCGGCTATCGCGCCTTGGGCGTCAACTACGACAATGACGGGTTTGTCTTCGATGTCGTGCAACAGGGTCCGATCATGGGTCTGATTATGCGTTTCTAGGATGGCGATTTGTTGCTGGTCCTAAAGCCCGCCTGCTGAAGTCAATTTCCGGCCGGGAGCTGCGGGGATCTGCCCGTAGGATACAGTTAGTTACCTTCCTTCCAGGGCACTCGAAACGTAAGCGGTTCCCGGGCCACCTTTCGGGAGTGATCGCAATCAGTGAGGCCGCCGATCCTGTATTGAGATCGGAGATCGGGTTGTGTCTGGACTTGACCTCACGCAAGTCGCGTCGCGCGACGACTTGTTTCCGATACAGCCAAAACTCGACGCGGGGAGGCACGGTCGCCTTCTCGGGGATGACATCGGGGTGCACGAGACAATGAAGCTGGTAAATTGCTGCTGGGGACTGGTGGGATTGAACATGCGAGCAAGGCGAAGCCTGGCAATATCCTTTGCTTGTGCGTTCAGTCTCGTCAGCCTCTCGTCTTGCGCAAGCAGGCCTGAGACCGGGGCCCTGTTGTCGAATACCTCCGTAGCTCAAGGTGCAAGTTCGCATACCATCCTCGTTGCCACCACTCGAGCGCGCGATGCTCGACCGGGAACTTACTTTGATGGTGAACGGTCATCTGCCCTGAACTTTGCGTCGATCACCGTCAGCGTTCCGCCGAACCATAAGGCTGGCAATGTCGAATGGCCTTCCTCGAAGCCGGGAAATGCTCAAACGGATTTTGTCACGCGAGATGGCGAACTCCTGCCGAACGACAAGCAGTTTCTGGCGGAGTTGAACCAGGGTTTGAAGGCTCAGCCCAAAGGCCAGCGCAAAGTGCTGCTCTTTGTACATGGTTATAACACGCTGTTTGCCGAAGGGCTCTACCGCTTCGCGCAAGTCGTTCATGATTCCCATGCGTCTAGCGTTCCCGTCTTCTTCAGTTGGGCGTCGCGGGGCAAGACGCTAGACTACGTGTATGACAACAACAGCGCGACCATCGCTCGCGACGGATTGGAGCGGACGCTGCGCGTTTTGCTGGCCAGCGATGCCGATGAAATCAACGTCCTCGCGCATTCGATGGGCAACTGGGTGACCGTCGAGGCATTTCGGCAAATCAAGATATCGGGAAACGTCACTTCCGCCAGCAAGCTTGGCACGGTGATACTCGCCGCTCCCGACATCGACGAGGACGTATTCAAATCGGAAATGCAGCGAATTGGGAAACCAAAAAAGCCGTTTTTGATCATTGTCTCGCGCGACGACAAAGCATTGGGTCTGTCGAGACTTATCGCTGGCGGCAAAGATCGGCTTGGGGCGAGTAAAGACAGTGCGGGCCTCGCAGCTCTCGGCGCGATAGTGGTCGACTTGTCGAATGTGAAAGCCACGGATGCGACCAATCACGGCAAGTTCGCCCAAATCGCGGAAATTGCGCCGGATCTTCGCAAGGTCCTAGCACAGGGGATTCCAGATCAGGAAGAGGGCGGGCTGGCCGGCGCGACTACCCGCGTTCTCACTTTGCCAGTCGCGGCGCCGATAACGATCCTGACGGCCAAGTAGAACTTGCCGCAGGTATTTGAATTTAGAGAGGATGAACGATGACAAGACTTAGCTTGAGATTGGCCGGTGGTGCGGCTGCGATAGCCTTCGCCATGATTTTTGGCGGACTGATCGACGAAGTTGTACCGCTCCCCTCTTTCGTCGGCGACGCGCAGGCGCGAGTTGGTCATCCGCTCACGCCTGGCAGCGTCGCTGGCGTTGCCAGGCGCACCACTCGCCGAACAATCCGCCGGACGAGTATCTACGTGAACAGCCTTCCGGCCGCGTGTGTGAAGACTACCGTCTACGGCCCCGTGCTGTGGCACTGTGGCGGCAGGTATTATCAGGCCTCCAGCGGGCGCTACGTCGTCGTCAACATACAGTGACTGAGGACGGCTCTGGCAATAGTTGCTACGGGAGAGGCGCGATGCGCCTGTCCGTTGGGGCCGTGCGAGCCGTCTGCGGTCCCACCGTTCCGGTTTTTCGCCGAAGCAGATCCATTTGTTCCGGAGCGCAGCGCTGTTGCTGGACCGCATGCGCCGCGCAAGCCACTGACGAAGCCCAGCCTCACAACTGAAAGCTGTTGAACTGGGAAGCTAAGGGCAGCGCCGACAACCGCTACAAGGAGTTGCGCCGTCGTGGCGTGCCAAAGCTCCGGGCCGCGGTTGCCGGTTCACCGACGGGATTCTGGCGCATGTCAGGACACCCGGCGGTCCAACAGGCCCTGCGCAACCACCACTTCGAGTCGCTCGGTCTCCCCAGTCTCTATGTCTCTGTCCAAGCTTAATCCGGTCGAACCGCCGTGGTACGTTATCCGTATGCCCGGTGGTGTGGGGGGGCGGCGCCGCGAGGCGTCCCCCTATCCCGATCTCCGGCCCCAATCGCGACATTTGCAGAATGCTCTAAAAAGGCGGCTCCTGGCGCAACTTTGTCGTCCCGGAGCAACCGGCTCGAGGCCACTAGCCCGTGAAACTGAATTGCACCGAAGAGCGTGCGACCTAGCCCGGCGGCTCGGCATGGAAATCCTTCGACAGGAGCAAAGAGGTACATACCCGTCCGACTTGTGGGCCGCGATTGTTCGCTTCCTTGCTGCAGTCGCGCGCCGACGTGTTGGTCAAATCCCGTGCCGGAGGGAACCTCTGGCACCCCTTTACGTGGCTGCTGGCGCATCAAATGCGGCCCGTGCGGTTGGTTCGTTGTCGGCGATCGCCGTAGGTTGCTCGGCTAATCGACTAGATCAGGCAAAGCATCTTCGACGATTCTGAGATTTCGATCGAAAGTCTCGGTGTCGGATGCGTTGGCGCGCAGGGACCGCACCTTGTTCAGGATCGCCGCAACCGCTGCCTC
Source organism: Mesorhizobium sp. ESP7-2 (assembly GCF_020164715.1). Taxonomy (NCBI): domain Bacteria; kingdom Pseudomonadati; phylum Pseudomonadota; class Alphaproteobacteria; order Hyphomicrobiales; family Phyllobacteriaceae; genus Mesorhizobium; species Mesorhizobium sp. ESP7-2. The sequence continues at coordinate 71,588 of NZ_JAIUGQ010000027.1, read as the reverse complement.
TTTGTCGGGCGCTATGCGTGTTGTCACCGCTTTGGCCGCCAAGGCGGAAAAATCTATGGCGGCATAAGCCGGTACGGCTGCAGCGTCTGTTGCTTTCAGCCGTTCTTTTACGATTGCGCGCCGGCCTGGCGGTGGAGCTACAGAGCCCGCTTTTGCGGCAAATGTTGCGCCGCGCTGCAGGCGGGTCTGCAAGAGGCCTGAGTGGTAGGCGGGTGGTGTCGGCAAAATCGTCGGGAGCCCAGGAGATGGAACCGCCGCGGAAGCGTCCAAAGCAGGTCTTTTCGTGCGCGAAACCTCGACAGAGGCGGGGAGGGGCATGAACGCACGTTTGGCTAGCGGGGCGTCGGCGAAATAGAAATTGCGGGTGCCGAGGATCGGCAGTTCCCCACGCGGTAATATGATGACCTTGTTCTTATCGAGCGTACGGATTTCGTCCGGCCGCATCAGGGGCCGCCGCACTTCCTTGCGGTGCTCCGAGCGCGTGTAATAAGTGTCGAACAACGTTGCCTTGGTGCGCGTCACGTCCTTTTGCACGTCCGACGTTTCGCCGAGCTGCTCAGAAACGTAGCGCAGATCGTCGGCGTCCTGCGCACCGAAAAAGATCTGCACGCGAGCAGCGTTGATGAGCGTCTTGCGCCCTTCCTGGCGATAGATCTCGTCTACGGCCTTCAGCGACTGCACGAAAAACCACATGGAAACGCCGTTGCCGCCAAGCACGCTCGCCATTTCGGTCACGTTCTCGAGCTTGCCGAGGTTCTGAAACTCGTCGAGCAGCACAAGCACAGGATGCTCGTCCGGACGCGGCATACTTTCCGACATGAAGTTCATCATCTGCGTAATCAGGACGTTGAACAACGGTCCAAGCGAGGTGATCTGCTCGCGCCGTACGTCGAGATAAAGAGAGATCCGCTCGCGCTTGAGTTTGCGAATATCGAACGTGCTGCGCGAGGTAGCTCGCATCAGGCGCTCGTTGAGAAAGGGGGCCATGCCGGTCCGCACGCCGGCGTAAATTCCGGAAAACTGCCGCTCAGACATTTCGAAATACGGCAGCAGGGTTTGCAGCGTAAAATGCGAGCATTCGCGGCGGCGTTCCTCGCGTAGCGAGCCGATGAACTCCAGGAGTGGCTGCTCGGCACCGTTCATAATCTCGAGAATTGTAGAGAAGGTCTTCTTCTCGTTTAGGATCGCAGGCGATTCCATTACGAAGGATGCTATGCCGGTAAAGAGGAGGCGGGCATCGTTGACCCAATAGGGATCCGCGTTCGAAGGGGGGCGCGGAAACAATGCCGCAGCGATGTTGCGAAGGTCGATGTCGCGCTGTGCTGAGTCCAGCGAGATGAAGTCCATCGGATTATAGCATGCGGTATTTCCGTCCGGATCAGCCGGCGCGAAACGCACCACGCGGCTCATGGTCGAACGGTAACCAGCAGTCGCCGCATAGGTCTCGCCGCGCAGGTCGAGAACCACGAGCGAATGCGGCCAGGTCAAGGCGTTCGGGATGATGAGAGACGTGCCCTTACCGGAGCGCGGCGGCCCTATGACGAAGCCGCCGACATCATCGCCATCAATCCACAATTTCTTGCCGCCGATCAGCTTGTGCTGCGTCAAGCGGATCTTGCCGGAGCGCTGATCACGGCCGGGCGACAGAATTTCGGCAAGCTTGCCGCCGACTCGCCCGACGAAGACGCCGCTAACTTTCGTCATACCGGTTTTTGCTACGTCGTTCATAGTCATGAAGCGAGAGTCATTGCGTTTTCTCGGACGCATGAGAAACAAGCTGACCAGTGGCAAAAGAAACCCTAATGCTCCTGCCGCAACGGCGTATTGCATCCGGCTAAAATTTTTCGCCATCGTGTCCGCCCAGGCCTGACGGACGACCGGCCATGGATTGGCGTTCAGCTGGTCGAACAGGACGTGGGAGCCCGTCCGATACCAATCTGTCGCGGCATAGGCGACCGTGAAGAGCAGGGCGCCCAGGGCCATAGCCAGGAGCACCATGAAAATTGCTGTTGCGAATTTCTGCATGGGGCCCCGCTAGATCGTCTCCGCCTTGGTGAACTTGATCTCGCTGATGCCGCGCCGGCCGCCCTCGGTGCGGACCATCTGGACGACCACCGGAATGACCTCGCGCAAGTAGTCGAGAATTTCGCTTCGTGAGAGGCCCGAACTGCTCTGCATGACCATGAGCGCCAGCCGCTCATAGGCGGACCGGGCGGAATTGGCATGAACGGTCGTAAGCGAACCCGGGTGGCCAGTGTTAATCGCCTGCAGGAACGCGAAGGTTTCAGCGCCGCGTAGTTCGCCCAATAGGAGACGGTCGGGTCGCATGCGAAGCGCTGCCTCGAGCAGTTGTTGCGCGGAGACTTTGGCAAGGCCCTGGTCGCCCTTCGAGGCTATCAGGGTAACGTTGTTGGGAGCCGGCAGCCTCAGTTCGCGGCTGTCTTCGATTGTGATGATCCGTTCATGGGCTGGGATTTCCTTCAGGAGTGCGTTCAAAAACGTCGTCTTGCCGGTCGATGTACCGCCTGAAACGACGATCGAGACGCGGTTGCGCACCGCATAGCGCAGGAAGTCCATCGGCGACGTGTCGTTCAACATCTCGACAAGTCGCTTTTCTTCGACTGACAGCGCCAGGCCGCTGCCCATCGCCGTATTCTCGAACGCGCCGAGATCCTTGTAGGCATCAAGGCCCATATCCATGATGGCCTGCTTGCGAATCGAAATCGCCCCGCCTTCGGGGGCCGCGGGCGGCAAGATGCATTGGATGCGCTCACCCGAGGGTAGAGCAGCTGACAGGACCGGCTTTTCTTCGTTGATGACCTGATTTGTCGCCGAGGCGACGCCCGTCGAGATGTTGCGGATCCAGCCGGGCGTGACCTCGCGCTTGACGACGTGCTCCATTTCCTTAGCGCCGAGGCGTTCGATGAACAATTCACCTGGCCTGTTGATCGCAATCTCGGAAACCGAGTCTTCGTTCAAATAGGACCATATTGGCTCCAGATGGGCGCGCAGGACCGGGGCTCTTACCCAAGGGTCGGGGAGGAGATACACGGCGTTCATTTCACCACGCTTCCATAGCCGGAGTAGAAATGATCCTTCGGCGTCCAGTAGAGAGGCGTTGGATCGATCGCCATCTTCGGCCGCCCACCTGCCTTCATTCTTGCAACTTCTTCCTGAACGGGATCGGCATACAAATCCGAGAAATCGAGATCTCGCCGCACCAGCACGACAACCGATGTGCCCTGGTCCACGTAGACTGTCGGGCCAATGTTCTGCGTGTCGCGAAACGCCTCTTGCGCGAGTTGCTGCAGGGCGGTCGATGACTTGTCGAACGCGATGCTGCGGGCGTCGCGCTGCGAGCCATTGCCACCATAAGTTACGGTCGTGCTCTCACCGGTTACGGGATCGATCGTCGTCACCTGGCGCTGTTGTCCATCCTGGCCGCTATCCCCAAGCGAGGACAGATATTCAGAGACGCCGCCAACGACGGAAAGCATGATGGCGTTGCCGTACCGTTCAACCCAGTGCGTATCGACATGGCCGCCCATGCCACCGCGGCCGAGTGCATCTGCACCGGGCGACTTGATATCGACGGAAATGCCGTCCGAGCGGATGACTCTGTTCCAGACGATGAAAACACGCTTCTGACCGCGCGCAAGCCCCGAGCGGTATTCCCCGGTCAGGCGCGACCCTTTCGGGATGAGAATCCGCCTGCCGTCGAGCGAGAAGACATCCTCACGCACGATAGCGCGCACGGCACCGGGAAGGTCGGTGTTAACAGCGGTTTCCAAATAGCCGCGAAGGATCGTTCCTTCAGGGATCAACGCATCGGTGCGTCGGAAGACCCTGGCTTTGACGACGCTGGAAGAACTTGCCTCAGACTGTGCCAGGAATGCCTTGTTGGGATCGCTGTCGGCGCCGGGGACCGGGATGATCTGACCGTCGGGCGCGATTTCTACCTGCGCCGCCTCGACGCCGGCATTCGTCGATCCGGTTTCATCATTCGTCACCATCTGGTTCGACCGCAGGCGTTCCCACACCGCCTTTTCATGCTCGGCGGCCTCAGCCTTGCGACGAGCATCTTCATCAGCCGCGGCCTTGCGGCGGGCTTCTTCCTCTTCGGCCTTGCGGCGAGCTTCCTCGGCCGCCATTTGCGCCTCCAGTGCGCGCCGCTGCGCATCAAGGTCGGCGCCGTCCTGAACGGTCTGATCGACATTGTCAGCTTGCTGCGTGCCCTTCTGGTCGGCGGCCGGTGGCGGCACCACGATCTGGTCGATCGTGCCGTCGGCAGGCTGTGGCGGCTCGTTCAACGCCGGCGGGCGAAACTCCGGCGGGCTGAAGTTTTCCTCGGCATCGCTGCGAAGATCGCGCGACACCGGCTCTCGAGGCCAGTTCAGCCATATCAGCGCGCCCACGAGAAACACACCGAGGCCGACCAGGGCGATCCTGGTACCGACTCCCGCACCGCGGCGTGCGACAGACGGGCTGCCGTCCAGTTGGTTATAGTCGATCTGCGTCATCACCGCCCCCCGCTGGATCCGAACAGGGTGGAACCGCGTGTCAGTTTCGTTGGACCGTAAACCTGCTCGACCGGGTCGACGGCGTTGGGTCGCGCCCGGTTGTAGAGGCAGAGCGTCTTGCCGTCGGCTCGCAGTGTGAATTGGCGGGCCACCTTGTCGATGACGGTGTATTTGCCCTGCGTGCGGACGTTGACCAGTGACTCATGGCGCTTGTCGTCGACCACGAAAATCGCCGGAATGTCACCCTTGAACTCAAGAAACACCTTCGTGCCGTCGTCGAATACGGTGCGCGGCTTCAGGCTGTCATCGCCTTTGTACGCATAGTCATAGTTGAGATCGGCATAGTTCAGATTCTTCAAATCCGGATCGGCGGCGCTCTCCTTGGCCTGCGAGAGCAGGCGCGCGTTGATATCCTCGTCCGGGTATTTGAACCGGACCTGGAAAGATGCCCGGTCGCGGTCATTGTCAGTCCCCTGCAGCAGCAGGGAATAGACGCGCCGGTTGGTGACGACGTTGACATTGGTCCAGGCATCGCGCTCCAGCGGCTTGACGAACAGAAATCTGGATCCACGTTTGGGAATGATCGACCAGCCCTTCGTGTCGCCAGCGGAGACGGTTTCGATGACTTCGGTCGGACTGAGTTCGACCATGGTTGAAATACCGAGAGCGGCGCGCACCGTGGTCACGTCGTCATTGTTGAAGGTGACATATCGGATGCGGCCATCGCGTGCGGCCGTGCCGTGGATCGTGCCGAGCAGAAGAGCGGTCGCCAGGGCGAGTCTCACGTGCCCTTTCATTGCAGGCTACCCGCAGCCGGCGCCGATTCCTGGTCGCGGCGGTAATCCGTAACCTGAAATCCCAACGGGTTGTCGAAACGCCATTCGTTCTTGAGTGGTGTCGAGGTGTAGCGGAATTTTATCACCGCCACCCAATTGTCGGCGGTGGACGAATTGTCCCGCCGCGTCGTCGTGGCAAAGCGCACCGAGGCCGTGTTGCGATTGAGCAGGGAAACCGACTTGATCTCGACCGCGACAGTGACATTGCGGCCATAGGTCTTGTCCAGCGATTGCGGATTTGCAGGCGTGAAAAGCCATGTCAAATCCTTGGAGGCCGCGTCGGTGGAGTAGAGCTGCGCCAGGTCGTAATTCTGTTTCAGTTCACGGGAATCGTATGTTTCCCGGGCCCTGATGTAGCGGACGAGATTTGCCGCCGTGACGGCTTCGTTCTGGGACAAATCTCCAGGCTTCAGCGCGCGCATGATCTCGAGGTAGCCCGTCGATTTGTCGACCTCGACAACGTAGGGTTCGAATTGCCGGAGCGGCAGGATCAGCACGAGCGCCAGCAGCGACAGCACCGCCACCAGTCCGGAAACGCCGCTGACGATCCATGCCAAGGTGCGCGATCGCCGCATTGACCTGTGCGTATCGTCTTCCCAGGTCGCGCCTGCCTTGTAATAGCGTCTGTCGACGAGTTCGCTGCCGCTGCTAGCAGTGGTTTCCGATGGATTTGACACTTTCCTATTGCCTCGTTTGCGCCGCATCCCGATCCAGCGTCGCGACCCATGATCGTTCTTGTGTTCTAGGCTAGAGGCCTGGCGTTATCGCGCGCACCTTGCTGGATGGCGGACCGAGCCGCTTCGTCTGCCCTTGCTTCGCGGGGAGATCGGAAGCTGTTTGCCGCTAACTGTCGGGCGCTCCGAGCGGCGCGGCCGGCGGCCCATTGGGCACCAGAGTAGCGCACGGCATTTCTGCCGAACCTCCCATATGAGTAGCGAGCTCCCACGGTGCTGAGATACCCGCCGCCATTCAGGATCGAAGCAATCGATGGGATCTGCATGAGAACGTAGATCCCGATGATCGTCACCAGCACCAGGGGCAGCACCAGCGACATTTTGCTGTCCATGGTAGCTCCGCCGGTCGTGGCGGTGTTCAGCGCCGCATTGACGAGCGAGAAGTAGAATCCGAGAAAGCCGTAGATCAGGATTTGCTGGATCATCAGAAAGGTGGTGAGCGAAAGGAAGCCTTCGCTCATTCGCGAGGACCAGCGGTAAAGCCAAAGAATGATCCATATCGGCGCCAGAGCGAGTGTGATGAACAACATCACCTTGGCGGCGATGATTGCGGCAATTGCAAGCGCTGCAAAGATGATGGCTGACAGCAGAACGAGCAGCGACAAGAGCGCGCCGAAAATGTCATAGAAAGAACCGCTATAGACCTGATTGGCGACGTCCTGCGCCCCTTGGTAGAGGTTGTCGATGAGCGCCGGAATTGCCGCCTGATCGCTGAGCTGATTGCCGGTGGCTCGCGACACGGCGCCGACAATGACCTTGCCCACCTCATCTGGAATGCTTTGAACAAGCTGGTAGATCGTCGCGGAAAATGTGCCCCATCCGGTCAGCAGCAGATAGATGATGACGGCGCGGCCGAGGCGATAGGCCGCTTCGAGTGGCGAAATCGACTCTCGCCCGCTCAGGATCGAATAGCCCCACCACACGATATAAAGGGTCAGCATAAGGGTGAAGATGTTGCCCATCGCATTGCCTAACTGCATATAGACGGTGCGGACGAAGTCCTCACCGATGTTGTCAATGCCACCGAGAATGCTTGCGGCGAGACCGTTCATGGATCCTCGTCAATGATGCTGGCGAACGGCGTTGAATTGACCGGTTTTAGCGCGCCGCATTCATCGGTGTGGGCATACGCCAAAGGCCCGCACGGCGCTTTCCGTTCGCGATTTGCGCATCCCAACAGCACTGCGCCGAGCGCAATCACAACGGATATGCGCAGGACTCGCCTCGACAAGCGCTCAGCCTCCGCTCTTGCCAAAGTCCGCGAACGGGTTAACGCTGCGCGGTGTCATCATCTTCTGCACCTGGCTCTGGCGGAGAAGATCTCCCTTCAGCTTCTCATTCAGAGCCGCGACCGCACCATTCTGGACGCCGATCAATTCGTTGACCGCGCGCGCGTTTTCCAGCTGCATTCGTGTGTTCTGGTCTACCGATCCCTTGACGTCCTGCGACTGCCCAATCTGCCCGCTCGCGGATTGCAGGGACTGTTGGCGCTGGGTAACGCCCTGCGAGGCCTGCGAAGTCAGCGCGCTTAGCAACGAGGCCACATTGACGCTGCCGCCATAGGCTGTGTTGACGGCGCTCGTTTCTTTGCCGTCAATCTGCTGGAGTTGCTTCACCAGCTGGAGCCCATTGATGACGGCGCCGGCGATTTTCTGGATTTCGGGGGAAAGGCCACCAAACGAAAGCGCGCCGCCGTTCAGGATTGATCCGAACGACGGAGCCTGCGCAATCGACATGTTGCCGCCAAGGCCCATTTGTCCGATCCCGAGCGAACCGTCACGGCTGCCGCTGAGAGCCTGCAGGATTTCCTCGCTCTTTTTCAGGATATCCTTGTTCGAATCCATGATGGAATTGGTGTTCTCCGCATTCTTGCGGGCGACATCGAGATTGGCGCCATCGATGACCGCAATCTGTGCAAAGCCCGCGTTCGTCCAAAGCGCCATGCCGGCAGCAATCGCGAATTTCTTCATGTCAGCCTCCTATTGCTCTAGAGAATTGATCACGCTGGCAGCGCCGGCAGGATCACTGGTGATGATGATCGAGCGGCTGTCGGCCGAGCTGGCCCCCACGTTCTCAACCGCGCATGGAAGCCACCGGCCGCGATCGATCTTCAACCGTTCCAGTTCCGCGGGATCACAAGAAAACGGGTTTGGAGACCCGCTCTTCGGCTGTTGCACCAGCTTGGACGACTGCGATGCCTGCACGTTCTGCAACGATAGAAGTTGGGCCAGCAACGCCGTAAAATCTCCGGCCTGGGCGAGGTACTGGTTGGTGACATCGGCGTTGATCCCACGAGCCGACGAGTTCAGCTCCCAAGCGTCCTTGTATTCAGTCACCTGGCCAACATGGCCCGACAGCGCGTCGATCGCCGCGTTGTTGGCGCCCATCTGCGATGAGCTTGCATCGAGGCCGCCAGCCGCCTTCCTCACCGTGCCCATAGCCGCGTCCTGGGCCGTGCCGCCTGCGCCGTCGGCCGTTACGATCGAGAATGGTGGCGGCGCAGCGGCCGGAGCCTTGCCGCTCGATACATATTCGTTGAAGTAGCTGTTCCAGCGGCCGACACCGCCGGCCCACTGGTTCTGCTCGCCTGCGTTCGATCCGTTGTAGAAGGAGGCGAGACAGCTGTAATTCGTCGCCCCGCATTGCTTCACGCCCATTCCGAGATATTTGACACCGCCTTCGACGTTCTGCTCGTTCACGTTGCGGTCAAGTCCCATTGACTTGCCAGTGCCCTTGGTCAGCTGCATGACGCCTTTGACGCCGGTGTGGCTCCCGGCGCATGTGTCGAAGCGCGATTCCTGATAGGCAACGGACAGCGCCAGGCCTTCGGGCACGCCGTATTTTTGCGCATAGTAGCGGATCATCTTCACGTTGCCCGCGTCGCGCTGCAACGCGTCGGCCGGGGATCGGCGAAACATCTGTGAGCGGTATTTGTTCGAATAGGTGCAGACGACGCTTTTCTTCTTGTCGGTTTCGTCCTTCTTGGCTTCGTCCGACTTTGTGCTGTGCTGCTCGTCCCCTTGCCGCTTGTCGAGGTTCGACCCGTCGATGACCGCGATCTGAGCGACAGCCGCGGTCGTGCTTCCCGCTGTCGCAAGCGCCACGGCCAGACAAGCGCGGCTAAGCCGCTTCGTCATGCTCGTCCTCCCATCCGCAGAAGTATGGCAGCCACATTTCCGGCTCGTCGCCGAAGGCCTCCCGCAGCCGTGCGCATTCCTTGCTGTTGGCTTCGTTCGAGGACAAGACCTTGATGAGATCGGGCATCGCCGACAAATCGAGCTTCGCTACGATCGAGTCGCTGTCGTGCTTGACGAGGAAAGTGCGTGTTTCCTTCGCGGTTCGGCGCACGAACTCGAATTCCTTCGCTGTCAGGGAGAAGCGCTCCACGTAGGATTCTTTGCTCGCCTTGGGGTTGGGGAAGAAAATGTTGGTCTTCGTTTGCTCGATCAGTGACGACGAGATGGAGGAACTGACGACGTCTTCCGCCGTCTGCGTGCCAAAGCCGACCACGCCGTTGCGGCGACGAATGGTCTTCAGCGTCTCATTGATGAAAGCGGCGAAAACTTCGTCGTCCAGCAGCTTCCAGCCTTCATCGAGGAAGAGCATGATCGGCGAGCCGTCGATGACTTCTTCGAGACGATGGAAGATGTAGAGCAACGCCGCCGAGCGCAGCTTTCGGTCGCCCAGGATCTTGGTCATGTCGAACCCGACTACGGGTTTCGAGAAATCAACCAGATCGACGGGATTGTTGAAAAGCCAGCCCTTGTCCTTGGGGTCGAGCCAGGGTTGTATGCGCGCCGCCAGATCATTCATGCCAGGCATGAGCGAGCCTCTCAGCACTTCAGGCAGCAGCTCGAAGGTCCGCTGTTCGCGCGGTATCTTGTAGATCATGTCGACGGCGGCGTTGATGACGCGCATCTCCGCCACATCAAGCGCACCGCCTTCCGGCGTCAGAATGTAGATGAGCAAGTCTTCAAGGAAAGAACGGTTTTCCGCCGTGTCATCAAGCTGCAACGGCGCGAACCCGGTCGGCTGAGAAGGTTCCATCACCTCGTAGCGACCGCCGAGCGCCCGAACGAAAATTTCAGCGCCGCGCATATAGTCGAAATATACACATCGCGGCCGCGGCATGATGCGCATGGCCTGCGCCATCAGGAATGACAGCACGACGGTCTTGCCCGAGCCGGTCGGGCCGAACACCGTGAAGTGCCCGACATCGTGAACGTGGAAGTTGAAATAATAGGCCGTCTGGCTGGTCGTTTCCAGCAAAGCGATGGGCCGGTTCCAATGCAGCCGTTCACGTTGGCCGGACGGGAAATTGTGTCCTGAGAAAAGACCGGCGAAATTTAGCGACGAGATCAACGCACGTCGCGCGATGTAGCTGAAATTTCCCGGCAACTGCGCCCAGAAGGTCAGTTCCGTGTTCAGTGTCTCGCGGACCGGCACGATCGACATGCGCGAGAGCTCCGCCGTAATGTCGGATAGCGCGCGGTTAAGGCCATTCATGTCCGAGGCCAATGCCATGACGCTCATGTGATGTTGTCCGAAGACGACTTCGCCGCCGGCCAGTTTGTCGGCGCCATCATGGACGGACTCCTCGACCGTCGTGCCCGCCTCGTCGGAACCCTCAACCTGGTTGGCGATGGTGTTGATCCTGCGCATCGCCGTTACACGGTCTTCGATCGCGAAACTCTGCGTCAGGACAAACTCATGTGGCAGGCGCAAGAGACCGTCCAACGAGCCCGGAGCGGTGAACGGCGGGTATTCCTTGATCGACACCACGGCGCCGAGCTTGGCTGCGTCCGGCCCGCGAAGTTCCAGCGCCGACTTGCCAAAAAACAGCTGTCGCGTTGCCAGCACGTCGCCAAGGGACATGCGCGGCAAAGGCATTTCCACGTCGCCGCCACCGGCGAGGATTTTCGCCAGAAATTCCGCAGGCTCGGAAAAGAAGCTGTCGCGACGCTTCACGACACCGAGAAGACGTCCCCCATATGCGGTGAAATCCTTGACCATGCCGTCAAGGATGTCATGCAGTTCGACTATTGCCTCTTCGCGGGTTTCTTCGCCCGCGGTGCTGATGCGGAATGCATTGAGCGCCTTGTCCACCCAGCCGACCCGGCCGACCATCGGACGGCGTATGACCGTCAGATACGCCTCGTTGACGAAAAGGTTTTTCGACCCAAGGTCATCCATGTAGCGGGCGTCGAGCTCGGCCACGAAAGGATTGTCAAAGTCGCCTTCGATCTCGGGTGTCACGTGGCGGCGGATGATCGTTGTGTAGACGGCAAATCGAGAGGTCGACAGGTTACGGAACGTGGTGTTGCGGTTGAACATTCGGCTGTTCAACTCGGCCTGGTCCATTGTCTGGAACGGCAGGCCGCTGAGCTGGATGGCGCCGACCAGAAAGCCGCTCTTCGTCACGATTAAATTGTCATCGACATGGCGAAGGTAGGGGATGTGCATCGCCGCGGGTTTTTCGCGGCGGCGCTCACGGCCAAATTTCAGGTCTGCATCGAGGGTCATGGCGAATAGCTCCTCGCCCCCCAGAAAGTGAGGTTCGCCACCGCTCCGCGTTTGGAGACGCGCCGCTCGAAAATATGAAATATGTAGGGGTCGCGCTGGCACAGATATGCGCTGACCAGATGCACGACGCCGAACACGCCAAGACCGAGCATGAAGCTGCTCGTGGCGATAAAGCCGATCACCGCCAGGATGCCGTTCAGTGCAAAAACTTCATAGCGCACGCCCCATTTCATCGGGGGGCGTGTGAGGGGCAGGCTGACCGGCTCGACATAGACTTCCTCGTCGTCCATCTCTCAGCTGCCTCCCGCCGTGGCGCGAACCGCGTCCACCAGCTGGGCAGCGCCGAAGATCAGAGCGATGCCGATGATGATGGAAAAAGCCATCATCCACGCCAGTCGCCCCGTCATGGCGAGGAAGCCGAGAAAACAGACCGCGATGATGGCGAATGAGCGCGCTATGTTGCCCTGCAGAACGCCGACGAACCACTCCAGCACGTTTTCGACTGGCGCGGCCGACTGGGCATAGGCAGTGGCTGGCGCGAGCGCTATCCCGACCGCTGAGGCCAAGGCCAGTTTCAGGGCAAATATGCCCGCTTTCCTGTATTCCACCCTTGGCTCCTTTCAGTTGCCGAAATCCATGACATGACCATCCTGCCAAGCGTCCTCGCTTGCTGGCGGAGCGGCCGCGAGCATTTCGGATTTGGTCAGGGCGGACTTCTTCACGACACCGCCGAACTTCCAGCGGTTTAAAATTTTCACGATGTATTCAGCCGTCTCCGGATTCACCGGAATGCCCTGCGCCTTGTAGACGCTGTTGGGCCCGGCGTTGTAAGCCGCAAGCATCAGCAGCGGATCCTGGAACTCGTCATAGAGTGACTTCAGATAGCGCAAGCCAGCCCTAACATTCACCTGCATATCGCAACGGTCGCTCACGCCGAGATCGGCCGCCGTGTCCGGCATCAACTGCATGATCCCAAGGGCTCCGGCCTTGGACTGACCCTGACTGGCGCCGAGATCGCTTTCAGCCCATGTAATAGCCTCGGCTAGATCGGCGTCGAATCCTTCTTCTTGCGCGATTGAACGCACAAGTTGCGCGACTTCAGTACGATCTCCGGTCTTGCACGCCCCGGGCTTCTGCGCCCCGCGTGAGGCAAGGGCTTGCGCGGGCGTTGCAAAAGCGACTGCGACGCGGTCTGATGCCAGGTCCCGGGCGTGCGCTTCCAACGGCATTGCAGCAGCACATAGGGTGAGCAGAAGAGCGAATCGAGTGTTCATACTGTCGCCAAAATTTAACACTTTACTATGGGTACACACAGCCCTAGTAAAGTGTCAACACGAGATGCACCGCGGGGACGGATTTCGATGAAACAGATTGCCCTTTGCACGGTTTTGCTGCTCCAGGGCACCGCGGCTTATGCTGCCGGCGCCGACGCCCCAAATGCCTTCGCGCAGCCGTCGGAGCGGTACCTGCTTCAGTTTGCCAAGCCGGGCGAGAAGGTGTTCGTCTATGAGCGCTACGATGCGAAAGGCACGCTCTTTCAGCGCGAGGCGTCCGCCCTCAGCTCGCCGGTCAAGGTGCCGTCGGCGACTGAGCGCATCATCAACGGTCTGACGTATCGACTGCGCGGCCTTGCGGCCTGCCCAAAACCAAAGATCACATACAAGACGCAGGAGTGGGACTGCACGAAGGCCGCGCAGGACTATGAAGAGGCAATCTACAACGATCGTGCATCCGTCGTGCTTTGCAAAACACTCGTGCTGCAAAGCAAGAAGGGTGAACCCGACGCTGTCTCGTGTTTCTCGCTCGTGGGTGCGGGTAACGCAAACGACCCGTACAACGTCGCCTACGACGACGACGAAATGGTTTTTTTCGACATGGCGGCGATCGGACGCAACAAGGACGGCAAGTCGCTGCGCCCAGATCTTGAGCATTCCGCCGACCTCGGTGGACAGTTCCAGGAATGAAGCGGGCGAGCTTGGCAGTGCTGGCCGCACTTGGTTTGTGCGCATCGGCACAGGCCCAGGATGCATCCGATGCCGTGCCAACGCCCTTCGCGGTATCGAAATCGGCTCAACTGCTGACCGGAGATACTTGGCGCGACGGAGATCAGCTTTTCCGCCTCTATGGCGTCCAGTCATGTCTTCGAGGCACGTCGGCTGAAGAGCCAAGTGGGAACAAAATGGATTGCGGGAACACCTCGCTGGCGCACCTTGCTGCGCTATTCGATAGCGCGGCGGTTACATGCCAGCCAATCGGCTACGCCCTGGACAAGGCGGTTTTTGTCGTGTGCGGTGCCCAGCTCAATGGCGAAACAATCGACGTCGGCACAGCGCTCATAGCGACCGGATACGCGTTTGCCGCAACGACAGCAAAGGGCAAAGCCGTCGATGAGAACTACCTCGTCGCGGAAATCAACGCTAAGATGAAACGTGCAGGATTGTGGGGCACGACGTTTCAGCATCCTGTGCAACTGCTGCTGAGCCAAAGGTCAGAGAAACAACAATGAAGCACGACGATGAAGCGCACAGGTATTATTATCCCGTCGAAGGACGCACCGACGGCGCCATTGGCGATGCTATCGCTCTCATCGCGATCATCTTGGTACCGGCAGGCCTCTATGCGGCCTGGAATACCGTGGCCTCATGGATTTCAGCGCTCTTCTCCTAGGACTGCAGTTTCGCAAAAGAACCGAGCAACGCGCGAAAATCGTCGACATCAACCTCGCACCAATCGTTCCCCAACAACCGCCGGAAATGAGCTGCCTTCATGTTCATTTCAACGACATCAGCCACCGGCGCAGCGGCCGCGCGCCGACGCGCGATAGCCTCCTCCGCCATGACCGAATCCAATCGCCGGCCGATCAGGGTCGCGTCCAGCCCTTCGGCCCTCATCCATCGCTTGCCGAGACGTTCAACGATGGCGACTGCACGACGATGCGCCGCGAGCAGATTCGCGACCCCATCGGCCTCTTCCATCACTCCGTTGTTACAGACTACTTGAATGGGCATCGACCGGCTCCACGCGCGTGACAATTCGTAAATGATGCCTGGGGAGGCGAGAGAAATAGGCATGGGTTCATCCCTCTGCTTCTCAGGCTCCCGAAGCCCTGGCTTCCCCTGCTTTTCGCCCATGCGGTCACACTACTCTGCCACCAGGCAAACGTTTCAGATTGTAGGCGAAATTGCCTTTGGCCGGCGGTTTGCGAAACATCTCCCACGCAACAACGGTGTTCAGCCTCTCCAGCGGCTCATCGTCATTCGATCTTCTCCCGGTGCCGGCCAAAATCGAGTTGATAAAAACGTTGATTGAGGATGAAGGCACGATAGGATACGAAGCCTAGCGAAACGGAACGAAACTAGAGCCTATAAGTTGTTGTTTAGGAACGGAAAGTTATTTCTCCCTCCGCCGAGAGACGAGAGTGATTTCAAAGAATTATTCAAACGACTGGCGGCGGTGGGTGCAGGCCGACTGTTGGGCAAAGACGGGTTTCCTGCTGGCCCATGGACGCCCGAGCTCCTTGCAGATGCGATTTCACAGATTGATTCCAACCGGGTTGGGGTCGATCTGCGAACGGTGCAGCTTTGGTTTCAAGAGAATGAGAAGGGAATTAGCACTGCCAACATTCGTTGGCTCGCGAGGATTTTTGGATGCGATGATCCGGTCGCAACTAGCGAATGGCAGATGGAGCTTAGTGAGGCGCAATCGCGGTTATCGGCCAAGAGACGAGAATGGAAGAGAGCCGGAAGCAGCGTTGCACAGGAGATTCCAGATACGGCACTGACTGCGACCTTCGATAACGAGACAGACCCCCCGGCGGAGCTGACACGGGATGCTGACCCCAAGGGGCCGACCCGGCGTTTTAGTTTGGCGGGGAAATCGGAGGCATTTTTTAGTCGCGGATCTCCCCTGAATTTACCGGCGTCGGTGTTTGCGGGTGTCACCGCTCTTGGGTTTTTGTCGTATCTTACGGGGATTCACAGCGTGACATACGGCCGGGCGGATGGCGTCGTCAAGCAGGTTGGGTTTCTTTGGACAGCGAATTGGACATTCGTCTTCATGGTATTTTTGCCACTGTTTTTTGCCTTCGTAACCGAACTGGTGACCTTTTGGAAAGATGAAGGCCGCCCAAAGCTTGTAGCGCAGGGCAACAAGATGGAAAGCGACGATGCTTGGGCGCGCAACGTAGAAGCTTCTTCGTATTCATATTGGGCGGTTTTTTTGATTTGTGTGATGTTCGCCGGTCTTTTTCAGTGGATCGGCGTGTCTTTAATCCCATTGCTCAAAGGGGGTGGCAACTATGCGACGGATTGGGGCTCGTTAGCGATTGTGCGCCCTGAGGTTATATCGGTGCCGGAAGCGGTCGTATTCACGGGGCTCGCTTACCTATACATGTGCCTCTGTTTTTATCTATTCTTCGTAGGCCTCATTCTGCTTTATACGGTAATCCATGATCTTTGGAGAATTCCAGAAGCAGTGAGTAATCGGCCGGGGGTGGATCATCAACACGAGCTCCATGAAGTCAGCCTGAGCGTTATGCGTGCGATTTTTCGGTGTACTGTTTTGGGGTTACTGATCGCCATAGTAATGAAGCTCCAGAGTGCTTACCTGACATCGCGTGGCGAGAATATTGTGTCTTGGTTGGTCGGCGATATGTCTTCCGCCTTCTATGGGCACAATGATGCGAGCGCCGGGATCAGCTACCGTAGGCCGACCCATTACAGTAGCCTTCTTATCGCTATTTCGACCTGTGTTGTATTTCTGTATGGCACCATCCGTTTAGGTGTCGAACGTGGGTTTTGTATGCCTCTGTGGAGGATGTCAGCGATCGTAGCATTACTGGTGGCTGGTTACTTGCTGATCGATGCATTTGCTGGCTTTTCGATCCTTCTAGGCGTTGGAGTGCTGCTCGCAGTATACGGCCTGTTTGATCCTGGGTTGGGGCGATGGCAAGCGAGTAAGTTAGGAAACAATCAGAGTGTATCATAGTTGGCTAGATCATTGGGATGAGCGGCGGGCGCGACGCGGCGAGGAAGGGAAGAAACCAACGGATTTCGTCCTTGACGCGGAACTCGCCTTTCCAGGTGCGAAGAAGATAACAAGTATCGAGGAATTCTGCGCCCTTGCGGATCAAGCCGTGGCTGATCCAGCCTTTTTCGATGAGCCCAGTGTGAGTGATCAGGGTTTTGAAAGGCTAGGTGGGTGGCTCAAATTTCCATCGGACATTTCTACTGATATCGAACAGAACAACGTCGTCTCGGCGAAAATCACAGAAAGCGGGTCGTTCGATCAGGCCATGGTGATTTTTCACCATTGGAATGCAAGCGCCCGGAATCGTCAGATTGCCAACTTTTTCTCGCAGCGTGGCATCACGGTTGTCGAGATTGCTATGCCTTATCACTTCGAACGTAGCCGTCCCAACTCCGTGCACGCCGACTATATGCTTAGCCCTAATCTCGGTCGAACGATCCAATCTGTAAGGCAGGCAGTGTTGGATGGGCGAAAACTCATACGTTGGTTGAAGATCGAAGGCTATCGAGAGATTTCGGTTCTCGGTATGAGCTTAGGCTCCTGGGTTGCGGGGGTGGTCGCGGCGCACGACTCGGCTGTGTCAAAAGCCTCGTTGTTTCTGACGGCCGGGAGTCTAGCGGATATGGTTTGGACGGGTCGCGCGACACGATTGATACGTGATAGCCTTGAGCCTGAGATTGAGCTGACCGATCTCAGAAGGGCCTGGGGTCCACTTAACTTGGAGAATTACGCACATAGTTTGGCGCGGCCTGATCTCGATTTTCATGTTGTGTTGGCTAAGAGAGACAAAGTGGTGTTGCCAGAGCTATCGGAGAGGTTCATGCAGAGGCTGGATGACGCCGGAGCTAGGCCAAATATTTTGAAATTAAACTGTGGTCACTATTCGCTCGCCATGCCGCCTTACATTTTGTTGGCCGGTTTGAGCTTGAAACGGTTTCTGTCGCGTGCTGACAAGTCGGGCCGGCGAGCATGAGTTTGGCTTTGGCCGGTCAATTCACCAGCAAATTCTCTGGCAGGCATCACGACACAAAAGTGATGAATGTGGGAACGGGCAGGGCATAGGAGCGGCGCCGGCGTTGGGCGAATTATAGGCCCTTTAGGAACACTCGTGGGGCGGCTAGGTGTTGACTCTGCTAGGAGGGATCTTTTCGGAAAAGAGGAAGGTCGCTGGATCAAGTTTCAACGCCTTGGCGATCGCGGCAATCGTGTCCACGCTGATGTTGCCGCTCGCGCGTTCCAGTTTCGTGAATGTCGCCTCCGCCACGCCAATGAGTTCAGCCATCTCATAGCGGTGCAAAGTACGTTGTTGTCGCTCAAAATCGATGATGTGCGCCAGCCGCTTGCGGATCGCATTGTCGTCCAACCGATGCGCCCATTCCGGAACTTTCTTGCCGCCCGCGAGCAGTGCTGCAAAAGACAGTTGCAAGCCGTTTGCCATGATCTGCAGCGTCGTCAATGTGACATTATTTTTCTGACGCACAGTCTGAATGTAGGTTCGATAGGCCAGTTTTTCGCCCTCGGCGGTCCGAAACAGTTCGGCCATGTGCATATGGGATAGGCCGCGTCTGGCCCTCTCCCGCTCAAGCGTCAGTGCAATGTTGGCGCGCAACGGGTTGTTGACCACACCTCCGTCGTCTCGTTTCATAAATCGATGTAGTCGCACAAACCTGCCTTTTCGACCTGTCCTTTTTCGCGCGGATCATCCATAGTAAACTGTCAAATCTGCAGTGAGGAAAGGCTATGACCATACTCAAATTCCTACTAGGGAGTGCCGTCGCCATCGCGGGCGCCGCAGCTCTTCCATCCCAATCAAAAGCGTCGGAATGGGGCTGTCAGGTCCTCCTATGTCTTTCCGGCGACTGGCAAGGCACCCCCTCGTGCCACCCGCCAATTTACAAGTTGATTGCGGCGATGGAAGTCCCGGGTTTTAATTGGCCGACCTGTCCACAAGCCAACTCCAGCGCGGCGAGATTTGAGAAGTATGAGGATTGTCCGTCCGGCTGGCAAGCAGTTGGCAGCTCCGAATCCGATCGGCCGGGCTTAGCTCAAGAACGGAACATCTGCCGCATCGCGGCCGATAGGCTCTCCTTGCCCGTTGTTTTCAAAAACAACGCCCTTGGCGGGGATCATGGAGACGGATCACGTCCGGTCCAAATCGAAATCGACGGCAAGGTGGTTGCGGCAACAATCCAGACTGCGGGAAACGATCGAGGGCATTCCCTTGGTAATGGCCCCACCTACTACACCATCCCTCGGCCGATGCGCGGAAAGCCCTGGTTCATCGAGTATGATGACGCGAACGGCGTGCGCCAGAAAAGCTGGTTCAATCTCAACATGCCATGAGCCAGGCGATCACGCAGGACGAGGTACTATGAGCGTGACAATTCAGGGAGGTTTGTAGTGTTCAAGGTGCTTCTCCTGTCCACTGTGATTTTGAACATAGGCGCTGTGTTGACAGCGGCTGGTCAGAGCGACAAGCCGCGATCAAACGTGGACAATCCTATGTGGCCCGCTTCACTAAAATGGGACTGCAACACAGCTACCAAAATCGTGTGCGAGCGTGATGGCAGTTGCTCAGTGGCTGAGGACCACACCGGATTTGTGCTGAACTACGGCAGCAACGAAGCTGAGTTCCCGGCCAGCAATGTCAGGATAAAACGCCACTATCAACAGACCGTGCAGGGGAGCCCTTTGCAGCAGGAAGTTAAAGTTGAACTGGCCGACAATCGCGTTCTTTGGCTGACGGCGGTGGATGCCAGCCGCACTTATTCGCAAGCGTGGGTCGGCGCACTGAGCGAGTTGAAGGGTGGCGCGGTACTGATGGAATCCGAGGGCGTCTATTGCATGCCGCACAAGTGAGTGCACCGAGAGGCGAGCGAGCGAAGGCCGATGTCCGACTTGGGACGCCGGCGGTTAAGAAGAGTCCATAGTTGCCCGCCAAGTTGTAAATCAGACGGTGAGATGGGCCATTTAACATCGTTCTGTCGATCTGAGGCTTATAGTAGGCTTGATTGCTGAAAAACTGACCGTATTTCTGACGATTACAATCAGAAAGACCGGGATAAAGTGCTATAAATACGTTGCAACGTTAAGAAATACCGACTTACACTGTTGAAAGTCGCATAATCTATCTTATGGAACTCGGAAATTGTAAATGAAAACAACGGCATGCTTGGCCTGCGGCAATTTGATGCGACATTTGCCAGAATAGGGCCGCGGATCAGGTTGCTGGAGCAACCGGGTCTAAATTGCGCCCTGAATGACGCCACCGGCAAGCTGCTTATCGTCGGTTTTGCCGCCGCACAGGACACCTTCGACAATCAACCCTAGACCGCTGATGCGCGGCTCCGATCGAGATAAATTTGCCGCAAGCGCTGGGTGACTACGCCCGGCAGCCCGGCGCCGATCAGTGTACCATCGATCCTGACGACCGGATTCACCAGCCCGGATGCGCACGTTAAAAACGCCTCGACTGCACATTTGGCCTCGTCCACCGTGAACGGGCGCTGTTCCACCCGCAGTTGAAGATCACTGGCGCACTGCAGAACAGCTGCCCGGGTAATCCCGTGCAGGATATCGGTCGAGAGATCGCGCGTGATGATCGACCCAACAGGGGTAACGATGCAGGCGTTGTTGGAGGATCCTTCCGTGACATAACCGTCCCTCACAACCATGCGTCATCGGCGCCCCGTGACTTCGCCTGCATTTTGGCCATGGATGGACAGAGGAGCTGCACCGTTTTGATGTCACAGCGCAGCCACCGCAAGTCTTCCACGGTGACGATGTGTTGTCCACGTATGGCGAGTGGATTGTCGACAAGCTCCTTCTTTTGTGTGAAGAGCACCACCGTGTTTGGCGTATCCTGAGCAGGAAAGATGAAATCGCGATCGGCCGCGTCGCGCCGCGGGTGACCTGCAAATAAACAAGCCCCTCGCAGACGTCGTTCCGCCGGACGAGTTCACTGTAGATCTTCAAAAGATTTTCTTCGGTCAAAGAAAACGGCGTTTCGAGCTCGCCAAGCGATCGGCGCAGGCGCGCCATGTGGCCGGCGAAATCGACGAGCTTGCCATCAAGAACGAGCGTGACCTCGTAGACTCCTTCGGCAAATAAAAACCTTCGATCGAAGACCGAAACGCGGGCCTCGCTTTCCGGCAGGTAGGTCCCATTCACGTAAACTTGGCGCATTGAATAAACCCCAAAATGCCGACGGCCGCTCCAGGAGCGAAACTGTTGAAATCCTGCTCGCCAAGTCTTTCTTTGAGGGGCGAAAGAGCCCCTGCCTCAGGTCGCCAGCCCAGAGTTTCCTGATCTGGCTCAGTCGCAAAGAACGAGAGAAACTAGTTGGTTCACTTCAATGCACTTCGCAGTGCGGTGACGAAAACATCGAGATCACTCTTCGGCATGTAAATGTGCGGTGAAACCCGCAGCCCCTCGACCTGCTCGACCTTTCGATACTTCACGTGGACCCGATGCTTCTCGCGCAGATCGCGCTCGAGTTCCTGTATGTCCAGGCCATCGATCGAGAAGAGGATGATCGCACCGACGCAGTCAGTGTCGGTGGGCGTATGGAGCCCGAAACCGGGGATGTCCTTGGCAAGGCTTACCCAGTATCGACTGAGCTCGCGCAGCCGTGCGTGCATTCTCGCTGCACCGATCTTCTTGTAGAATTGAATCGCCGGGGCGATCCCAGCCTGTATCGCGGAATTATAGGTACCCAGATTCCAGTGATCAAACTTGTCTATGCCCACGGCAGGCTGGTCGAAGGGTGCAAGCAAAGGCCAGGTCCGGTCGATCTGGCGTTCATTGACGATCAGCATCCCATTGCCGACAGGGGCACCGAGCCATTTGTGAAGGCTGGTGACAAAGAAGTCGCAGTCGAGTTCGCGAAAGCTGACCGGCATTTGGGCGAATGTCTGGGCGCCATCGACAATTGTGATGATATTGCGCTCCCGCGCTATTTCGCAAAGCCGCTTGACGGGAAGGACGCGGCCGTTCCAGTGGTACATATGCGTCAGTTGCAGGACCCGGGTGCGCGGCGTCATCGCTGCGAGATATGCCTCGATGACGTCTTCATCGCTGTCTAGGAGGCCGAACGTGCAATTGACGACCTCGATGCCTTCGCGCCCTTGCCGCTGAAGCCAACCTGCACGGACGCTGGGGTAGTCCCATGGCGAGATCAGCACCTGATCGCCTTTGGCGAGCGGTATTCCAAAGATTGCAGTCGACAGTCCCTCGGACGAATTCCGATTCAGCGCGATCTCTTCAGGCGCGCAATCAATCAATTCCGCCAGATCTCGTTTGATTCCAGGCAGAGCGGTATCCAGCTTGCTCCACATGTTGTAATCGGGATTGCGGCTGATGAATCGGTAAGCGTCGACCACCGCCTCCTCAACGACGTTCAGAGGGGGACTGACGGCCGCATTGTTCAAGTTCAGGAACGGTCCCTGCGTTGGATACTCGGCGCGGATACGCGCCCACTCAGCTTCGCCCGCGCCTTCGGCGGACCGATCTACCGCAAAATGGTTCATAGGGGACCATCCTAGACGTGGGATCTCATCTCGACCCTAAGCGCCCCGGCCCAGCTTAATTTGCCTATTCACATGACTGGACAGAATTTAATTTCGAACGCTCGTGGTTGTGCGGGACCTTTGACGGAAGCCCGAGAGCGGCATCGCCTTGCTTATGACCAGGAACACTTAGCCGATTGGCGCGGCCCTTACATGGCGAGGCTTGATTGGCGGCGCCGCCACGGAACCGACAGATCAAGATGTGTTTCATTTGCCCGAATCCTAGACTGACGCTAGGTCATGGGTGTTCCTGGTCACGCTTGCCTGCTGTAGCGCGATAGGACCGAGGCTCGTCGATCAGTGAGCACACAATGCAGCTAAGTGCAAAGACCGCCGTGAAGACCGATCTCAAGCATTCACGCTCGCGGCTGGAATGATCCCGCTGCTTCCGTCCAGGCTTTGATACCTTTCAGAAGTCCAATCGGCCCTTGGCCAAGGGATGCCCGATCCACTCAAAGTAATTAGGTCGCGGCTCCAGAATTGTCGCCGGCCGATATCATGGGTAGTGTGCTGAGGGTTCTGCAAATTCGCTGAGCGAGGGCGGTCTTGGCAGGCTGGTGATGTTCAACGTCACCTGATTCCCGCGAAGGAACGCCAGCATGACCAAGACAGAAGGTAAATCCGCCAGCGCTGCCGTCAAAGACATTCTGCTTTCGAACCCGGATGGGTTGCACGAAGTGATCCGTGCGGTGATGCAGCCTTATGTGCGAACACTCAATCGAAGACTTCCTAGTCTGCTCCCATCCAGTAGGCAATTGCTCTGCCCGGCTCAGGTTGCGATCAAGCATATAGGTTTCCCCCACTCGGATCATGGGCTCGAGGATCGACCGGACGGCGGGAGCGTCAGCGGATGAGGCGGGACGAATATGCATGACGGCGTGATCAGCGTTGCAGCGGGTGCTGAGAAGCGAATGACAGCGGCAAGGCGCGGCCACCTGCTCGCAGGTATGCGGTCTAGCCTCTGACCTTGACGAGCGCGCGCTCTAGGGATGCAAGGAAGAGATCGACATGCTCGGCCTGACAAACCAGCGGCGGGCGCACCTTGAGGGTGTCCTCATTAGCCCCTGTCGTGCTGATAAGAACGGCATCATCCCGCATTGCGTTGACCACATCCAAAGCCATTGCACGCCGGCTCGCTGCGGGAGCGCCTTCAGGACCCATGTCGACGCCAATGAAGAGCCCGGCATTTCGGATCCCACGAACGCTATCATGTCGCTTTGCGATCTTCTCCACGCCCGCACGGAGGCGCTGGCCCATGGCAAGGACATTCTGGGGGATCTGGTCACGTTGCAGGATCGTCAGTACGGCGTCCGCGGTCGCGATGCCAACCGTATTGCCGGCGAACGTGTTCGAGTACCGCGCAGTGGCGCCGAACCGCTCCATCGGGGATTTGCGGCCAACGACAGCGCCGATCGGAAATCCATTGCCCATCGGCTTGCCTAGGGTCACGAGATCCGGAACGATCCCGTGCCGCTCGAAGCCCCACATATGGGCGCCCGTTCGCCCGAAGCCCGGTTGAACTTCGTCGGCGATGACGAGGCCACCAGCCTCCCGCACCGCGGCCACGCTGTTGGCGATGAAGCCGGGAGGATCGACCCACACGCCGTCGCTGGAAAAAATACTGTCCACGAGCAGGGCCGCAACGCCGATCCCACGACGGCTCAGATCCAGAATGGCTGAACGGACCTGCGCCTCGAAGAAGTCCGCGGCCTGGGCTTCCGGCAAGCCCGACGGCCCGGGCAGCGATACCATGCGCACGAACGGGCTGAGCTTGACTGCGTCGCCCAGGTTCGGCGATACCGCGGCGACCGCAGCGCTTGTGCCGTGATATGCATAGGAGGATACGATGACGCCTTCGTTGCCGCTGGCAAATCGCGCGATGCGCAAGGCCAGATCGTTGGATTCGCTCCCCGTGCAGGTGAAAACGACCCGATCAATTTCGTTCGGGAAGGTATCGACCAACCGCTCGGCATAGTCGACAAGTCTCGGCTCGAGATAACGCGTGTTGGCGCTGATCTGGCCCGCCTGCTCGGCCATTGCGGCGTTCACTTCCGGGTGGCAGTGGCCGAGAGACGGTACGTTATTGTAGAAGTCGAGATAGGCCCGCCCGTCAGGATCGTAGAGCCACATCCCTTCGCCGCGAACAAAGTGCACGGGCCGGCGATACTGCAGCCGATAAGAAGCCCCTAGGACGCCGTCGCGGCGGGCAAGCAGCTCCGCCTCGCGCCTGGGAAGATGGGATGCGCCGGGCCTGTAACGATTAGGCATGAGATCTGTGGACATGTGCTGTTGCCTATCTGTGGAGTAACCTGGCCGATTCACCTTATTGGCGGCCGCGTCGACGATATCGCGGCCACGACTGCCGCCTCGCCCGCGCTGCCATCAAGAGGCGCCAGGATGGAGAGGCCGTGCTCGGCACGCGAGACGTTCTTTTTAATGTACTGGGTGTCAGCCGGGAAAAGGTGGGAGCGCCAGTAATTGACGAGGATCAATGCGCATTGCCGCGCCCGGATCAGGCCGGCGAGCAGACTTGCTTCCAGCGTCGAAAGCGCAATTACTGAGGCATAGCCGGCAATCAGATGTTCGGCCCCACCCAAGGGAAGGGCCGGATCCTTTACGACGTGACTTGCTGCGATCGCCAGATCCTGAATCCTGGGGCTCCAGCAGCCATCGCCAAAATCGATAAAACCCACTCCCTGGCCAGTCACCAGCATATTGAACGGGCTGGGATCATTGTGAGTGACCTGCCATGTTACGTTCGCGATTTGTGGCTTGATGAACTCCACATACTCCGCCATCGCTGCGCGGACGCTGTCGGCAATCCCCCCGTATGGTAGGTATTGCTCCAGTTCCATCAACCGCGACCAGCACCCTATATGCCAAAGAACAGGGCGATGGGCCGCGGGTACATCGACCCGCTCAAGGGCAAGGTCCAGCCGGGCCAGAGCACTGCCACTTCGAAAAAGCAGGTCTGGGGTAGCCGTCTCCCGGTGCAGCGGAACGCCCTCAAGCCGGCTCTGTAAGTATCCGTATACCCCCTCTTCCTCGAACATCAACGCGCCGCTTCCCGTGCGGAGCACTTCGGGTGCAACGAAGCCCGCAGCCCCTTGCAAGGCCGCCATGGCGGCGGTTTGGAAACGGAAACTGTCAATCGCCTCCGGCCTTGTCGAGGTCTTCAGGATCAGTCGGCGGCCGTCCGCGAGGTTGACCTCGACGGTCCGCTCGAGCTCGGAAGACAATGTCGCGATCGATCCCGCCAACCCATAATGGCGCTTCAGTAGTGCCGCCGATATGTCCGGTTCGGCGGGATCCGGCCGCGCCGCCAGGATGGCGGCGGCTGCGCGAAAATAGGCCTCAGTTGAGGCTGCCGCGCAAGGCATGTGGTCTCGTCCCGCAGCCAGTGAGATATTGTGCCGAGCTGCTTTTTTATCGGGGACTAGATTCCTACAAGCACCCAATTCGAATGATCCTCACCTGTTGGAAATGGTGTTCTTCATTCTGCCAGAGGGGGGGAGCGCTCATGCCATGAGGCCCGCGCTTTCATTTTTTTGCGGCGGTTGTGGCAGCTCCGCTGACAGCGGCGCGAAACCGGATGTGAAAGGCCGCCGCCCATCTTCGCCGTCAGATCCCGAACACGCCAGGTAGCTGCGTCACATCGCGGATTTCGGTGTACTCATAATAGGGGTTGGCTGGCTCATGGCCGCGGTTTACCCAGACCTTGCTCTTGATGCCCAGATCATAGGCGGACATCAGGTCATGGCGGAACGACGAGGAAACGTGCGTAATGTCCTCCGGGCCGCATCCGAGCATATCGAACATGTATTCGAACGCCTTGAAGTGCGGCTTGTAGGCGCCCGCCTCTTCGGCGGTCAAGACGGCATGAAAGGGCGCACCGAGCTTTGCTACGTTCGACGGAATCTGCGCCACCATCGAGTTCGTCAGGGTGACCAGCGGAATTTCCTTGGCCAATCTGGCCAATCCCGCGGGCACGTCGGGATGCGGTCCCCACGTCGGGATACGATTGTAGATCGTTTCGGCGTCTTCGGCGCGGAACGGGACATTGTTGCGGCGGCAGGCGCGCTCGAGCGCGTTGTGGACGATATCCGCGTAGGGCTTCCAGTCCTGCATCACCTCATCGAGGCGGTAGCCTTGGAAATTCCTGATGAATTCATCCATGTGCGGCCCAACCAGAAGATGACCGAGCAGGTCCCGAGCGGCTTCCGCCATCTGGAAATTGATCAGCGTGCCGTGGCAATCGAAAGTTACGTATTTCGGCCGGAAGCGAGCCATGTTCCTGATCCCTGTAATCTGCCCATAGGTAAAAGGATAGCCACAGGCGTTGGGCAGAATGTGCCGGAATGCATGGTCATTCAGCAGAGGGCCCTCCGATCTGTCGCAAACCCAGCACGACCTTCGGCAGCACTTGTTTCGTTCGCCCTCCCGAGCCGAAACCGACCTGTAGCGCTCGCACTGTGTGCAGATCCGAGCCGAACAGATCAGGGTCGTACTCGGTTCGGTCGGCGTCTAGCGCGTCGTCGAGGTGTCATGACCACGGTGAGGAACCGCAAGAAGCTATTGTGCGCCAGTTTATGCAATTCATCTCGAGGAATGGGCGA
Organism: Mesorhizobium sp. ESP7-2; assembly: GCF_020164715.1. Lineage (NCBI taxonomy): Bacteria > Pseudomonadati > Pseudomonadota > Alphaproteobacteria > Hyphomicrobiales > Phyllobacteriaceae > Mesorhizobium > Mesorhizobium sp. ESP7-2. Next base: position 44,764 of record NZ_JAIUGQ010000027.1, on the reverse strand, counting down.
GGGAATCCTCAACCCGTCATTCCGCCGACAGGATCAACTGACGGGCCATGCTCCGCAAACGCTATGAAGAGGTGCAGTTCGTCTGCATCAAACGTCACCATCCAACTCCCGTATCATCCCCGACAAGCGAACGAGTAGTAGTACCACGGCGGATCTCCTCTTCTTCGACGAGGTTATCCGCCCCACGTCCGACGTCGAGCGCCAGATTTCGTGATTGACCAGCGCGTCTGCTTCATCCGCGCGATCGCCGGTCGCCTGCTACACTGCGCGGACAGAACAAGTATCCAATACCGAATGCCTTATCGGAGCTGTTCAAGATCAAGACGCAGCCGGCCGGCGGGTCGGTCGCTGGAAACGGCCGGCACGAGATGTCTTGCGGTGAGCGGTCGAGCTATGGAAACCAAACATGGGAACACCAACGCCCTCCGGGCGCGGCGAATATGATGCTTAGAAATAGCCAAGAATAGATTTGACCTCGAGATACTCCAACATGCCCTCGAGGCCGTACTCGCGTCCGTTTCCGGATTGCTTGAAGCCGCCAAACGGTGCGTGGGGATCCCAGGCCGGGTAGTTGAGATGCACCTGACCGGCGCGGATCCGCGACGCGACGTCCTTGGCGCGGTCCATATCTCCGCCCTGCACATGTGCCCCGAGGCCATAGACGGTGTCGTTGGCGAAAGTGACGGCCTCCTCCACCGTTTCGTATGGGATGATGCAGAGGACCGGACCGAAGATTTCCTCCTGGGCAATACGCATGCCCGTGCGCACCTCGGAAAAAATCGTCGGCTTGACGTAGAGCCCGGCATTCATGCCGCCTGGACGACCCTGTCCACCAGTGACGAGCTTCGCGCCTTCGGAAATGCCGATGCCGATCATGGTCTGGATTCTGTCGAACTGGGCTCGGTTGGCGATCGCACCATGGGTGGTGGTCTCCGCCAGAGGATCGCCGACGACGATCTCGTCCGCGGCGCGCTCGGCGATCGACTCAATCTCGGCAAGCTGCGCGCGCGGCACGATCATGCGCGTTGGCGCGCTGCATGACTGACCGAGATTGCGGAAGGCGGCGGCTGTGCCCAGAGAAATGGCGCGATCGAGATCTGCATCCGGCAGGATCACGTTCGGCGACTTACCGCCGAGCTCCTGCGCGACGCGCTTCACAGTCGGCGCTGCCGCCTGGGCCACCGCAATGCCTGCACGGGTAGAGCCGGTAATCGAGATCATGTCGACATTGGCATGGGACGCAAGGGCCGCCCCGACGCAGAGGCCGTCCCCATTGACGAGATTGAAGACACCCGCCGGGAAGCCGGCTTCCTCGATCGCCTCCGCGAACAGAAGGGCGCTCAACGGAGAGAGTTCGCTTGGCTTCAGCACGAGTGTGCAGCCCGCGGCGAGTGCCGGCGCGACCTTGGCGGTGATCTGGTAGAGCGGCCAATTCCACGGCGTAATCAGCCCGCAGACACCGACCGGTTCGTGGGTGACGGCCGTGTGGCCGCGCTGCTCGACGAAGGTGAACGATGTCAGGACATCGCGGGCGGTCTTCACATGGGCAATGGCCAGCGGTACCTGCGCTGTGCGCGCATACCCGATCGCCGCGCCCATTTCCAGGGTGAGGCATTGCGCAAGCAGTTCGCTGCGTGCTTCGAGCAGCGCATGCAGGCGATCGAGCAAGCTCGCGCGGTGTTCCGGCTTTGTCCGGCTCCAGGTCGCAAATGCCAGGCGGGCGGCGGAAACGGCCGCGTCCACGTCCTCCCCGTTTCCGAGCGGAAACCTGGTCATGACCTTTTCCGTGGCCGGATTGATCACGTCACTCGTAGCGGTGCCACTCGGCTCGCGCCATTCGCCGCCAATGAAGAACCTATCCACGCGGCCTTTGCGGGAAAGGTGCTCGAGGGGTGCAGTCATGTGACTAGGTCCTTCATCCGGTAATAGGCACCGAGGATCGGTCGGAACCAGGGACGCCAGAAATAGCGGTCTTCAAGGAGTTTGGACGAGCCTTGATCGAACGGCTGAGACGTGTCCAGCTCGTAGGAGCTAGGTTTCATTTGCATCACCAGACGACAGTTTCCATGGGCGCCATGCGAAGCGTGGAGATCGGAGCTCCTACCAGCCGCGAATCCGCTCCCAGCGCGCTTCAATCTCGGGACTCTCTCCGTTAACGACGCTGTAGAAGTCATGCTGCGCGGCCATAGCGCAGGCATGGTTGGGCAGGATGCGGATCCGAGTCCCGACGGGGAGCTCGGGCATGCTCTTGCCGGACCCGCTGCGGATCGCGAGGATGCCGTGCTCCTGGCTGGCCTGGCACACGATAACGTCCTCGAAAATCCGCCCCGTCTCGTCGCAGACTACACCATAGCCCTGGTCGAGCCGCTGGTTCGCGGTTCCACGGTCGCGCGAAACCGCCATCCACCCGGCATCGACCAGCACCCAGCCTTTTTCAGGCTTGGCGCCGATTACGGTGGCCAACACCGAGATCGCGATATCGTCGATGGCACAGACCCCGACCCCGTGCTGGACGAGGTCGAAGAACATGTAGACCCCGGCGCGCACCTCGGTGACGCCTTCCAGATTTTCGGCGAAGAGTGCGGTTGGCGTCGAGCCGAGGCTGACGATCGGGCAAGCATGACCGTGGGCACGCAGGATTTCGGCGGCGCGCACGGTGGCCAAACGTTCGTTCTCGGCTGCCTTCACCAGCGCATCGGGAGTGTTCAAACAGTACGACTCGCCCGCATGGGCCAAGACGCCGGCGACCTTGGCGCCCGCCGCGACGACCCTGTCGGCCACTTCGACCAGCTTTGGATCGTCCGGCTTCAATCCACCGCGATGGTCGTCGCAGTCCAACTCGATGAAGACGGACGGTGTCACGCCGGTGTACGTGCGCACGTTGTCCAAGCTATCGGCCTGCCCCACGGTATCGAGGAGCAGCTTCAAATCGATGCCCGTGCGGCGACAGAGCTCCATAGCGCGGGTCGCCGAAGCCGGCGACAGGCCGACCGCATAGGTCATGTCGCGAAAACCGTGGCCTGCAAAATATTCCGCCTCGGCGATGGTCGAGACTGTGATCGGGCCGGGTCCGCTGGGGAACACCTGTCGGGCGACATCGATGCACTTGGCCGTCTTCATATGAGGGCGCAGCACCACCCCGAGCTTTCTGGAGTGCTCGGCGAGACGCAAAATGTTGCGCTCCAGCCGTGCTCGATCCAGAAGCAACGACGGGGTAACGAGGGCATGGATCGTTTTGCCTCCTTCACGCATACCTAGATTCGTCTCCATCGCTCCGGGTCCTCATTAGCTTAACCGAACGACTGGTTCGCCAGCGCGTACATGCGGGCCGGCCCTACGGAGACGGGTCGCAGCCCCTTGACCATGGCGGTCGCTTGACCGACTTGCTTGAGCCCCAAGCTTTCCAGCCAATCTCCCAATCCGTGTTCGGCATGGATGTCGATGCGCACGAACTGCCCTTTGAGCCCCGAAAGCTGGGCCAGGATTAGGCGCTGCGCGTCGTGGACGCTTTCGGCTGCAACAGGGCCGATGACGTGGCCGCGCCCGAATCTCCTGGCGATGGCGTAGCCCGCAACCCGCCCGCCGAGATCGATCACCGCCACGTCGCCGACATCGGCAAGCGCAGTCACCATCGTCTGACGGGGCATGCCAGATGCCCGTTCGTCGAAAGCTTGGATCGCCCTGAGGTCCGAGACAGTCGCCGGGCGGATGTCGTCGCGGTCGTGCTGAACCACCGCGACACCCAATGGGCCTTGGTGCTGGAACACGGTGCCCCAGGCGGTAAAGCCGCGCCGATTGTAGAGCGTAAGCCCCTCCTCCGTCGAATTGAGCAACACGTTCCGTCCGCCTGTCACTTCAAGCAGGCCATCAAAGAGCCGCGAGCCAAAGCCGCCGCCTTGCGCGGATGCAGTGACGATGATCATGCCGGCACTGGCGTAGGCCTCTCCATAGTTCCACCACATGGCCGTACCGATCACGCCGCCGTTCCGCATCAGGACTAGCCCCTGGCCGACAGCAGCGGCAAACTCCCAATCCTCGGAGCGATAGGGCCAGCCCATCTCCTGCGACAGCTTCAGCGCGCCCGGCACATGTCGGGCTTCGAATTTCGTCAGATCGAGCGGGGCACTAAGGGTTTTTCTGGCGTGTTCGAGGGTCATAGGGAAATGCGGTCTTTTCGTCCTAGGTCGATTGAAATTGGACTTAGAGTCGCCTCGGACGGGCGGATTTCCTTGCTGTTTTGCCCTCACAAAACGGCGGAATCATTCGTTCTAAAGCCGCCCTTCGGCATGCCAGATGGCGTCTGTCGAGCGAGAAATTATCTGCCGCCTTGCGCCGGGCGCCATGGCTGCAGCGACAAAGCTCACGAGGCACTTGGATGATCTATATCAGCGAAGAGGAGTCGGCCGCCCTTGTTACGCATGACCTTGCTTTCGAGGCGGCACGGGCCGCCCTTGTGGCGGCAGCATCGCCGCAAGGCAGGGTCTTTCCCGCTGTTCTCGGACGCGCGCGGGAGGCGTCCAATACCTTCTCGATCAAGTCCGGCTCGTCAGGCGGCCTGACTGGAGTGAAGATCGGCTCCTTCTGGTCCGGCAACCCGGCACGGGGCCTTCCCCGCCACAACTCCACCATCGTGCTGCTCGATCAGCAGACAGGCCGGCTCGGCGCCGTGATCGAGGCGGGAAAGGTCAACGCCTACAGGACGGCGGCTGCCGACGCAGTTGCGGCCGACCTTCTCGCGAGAAGGCAAGCCAAGGTTCTAGCGATATTCGGCGCCGGCAACCAGGCGAGCTTCGAAGTCACGGCTCTGGCGCGCATCCGTCCAATCGAAACTGTGCTGGTCGTGGCCCGGCCTTCGCCGCAACGCGACGCTTTTGTCAACCAGATCGGCCAACGGGGCCTGGAGGCGCGCGCCGTATCGGTCGAAGAGGCCGTGCGCGCGGCCGACATCGTGGTGACGGCGACGCCCTCACGCGAACCGCTGTTCGATGCCGCTTGGGTGAAGCCCGGAACTCACGTTGTTAGCATGGGCTCGGACGCGGCGGGCAAGCACGAATTGCCAAGCGACCTGTTGTCGAAGGCAAGCCTGTTCTGCGACTTGCTTTCGCAGTCCGTTCAGATCGGCGAGTTCCAACACCTCCGCGACGCGATCGAGGCGGGCCTGCTTGCCGTAACACCAATCGGCGACGTCATTGAAAAGCGTGCGCCCGGACGCCGCTTCGAAGACGAAATCACAGTCTTCGACAGTTCCGGCATCTCCCTGCAGGACCTCTACATCGCCGACGCGCTGATCCGCGCAAAGCTCCGCCGATGACCTAGCCTGGGGCTTTGACGAACATCTACTTCATACGTGCTCAGCCAAACGAAATTTTGCATTGTGCTTCCAGCCATCCGGCAAGATCGTGAACTTTCCCAGCCAGTTCAGTTTCTCCTATCCATATGAGCCCATAGTGGCTTCCGTCGGGATCGAATCCGGCCGGTGCGATGAGCCGCTCTCTATCTATGTCGTCGGTTGCAAGGACCATGGGACTGAGCGCAACGCCCAACCCCGCCGCTGCGGCTTCAACGATTAGGAAGTGGTGGTCGTAGAAGCGGATTTCCGTGGGGCGCGGCACCGAGGAGTGGATGGAAAGCCAATGCGACCAGGCGTCCGGCCGGGTCTTTGAACCCAAGGCGACATATTCCCCCGATGCAAACGCCGGCGCGAGCTGAGGGCTCATGACTGGGCCCACCTTCTCAGGAAAGAGGCGCTGGACATGCCAGGCGTCGGGCAGCCCGAAGTCGAGCCGGCGGACGGCGAGATCTATCCTGTCGCGACGGAACTCGACAGGACCGCCACCCACCGACAGATGTAAGGCGATGTTGGGATGCGTGCTCTGGAAATTCGCTAATCGCGGAATGAGCCAACGCATCGCGACCGAGGGCTCGCATGAGAGAACCACGGCGTTTTGCTGAACGTTGGCAGCCCGCAGGCCTTCGACCGTTGTCGTCAATTCCGTGAAGAAGCGGCCAAGGGTAAGGTTGAGCGTCTCCCCGGCCGCCGTGAGGCGCAAACCCCGGCCACTTTTCTCAAAAAGTTTGAATCCAAGGTCTTCGGACAGCTTGGTAATCCGACGGCTGACGGCACCATGGGTCAAGGCGAGACTGTCTGCGGCTAGCCGGACGGAGCCGAGACGAGCCGTCGTCTCGAACGCTCGCAGATCATCCAGTGAGGGTATTTCGGACCGCTTCATCGGTGAGTTTATATCACCGATTCGATATAGAAACTATCGCTTTTCAAGCGGCGTAGGATCGGCATGATTGATCCATGCGAACCAATAGCCAATATACGATCGGTATCCTCGCCGACGACCTGACCAGCGCCGCGGATGGCGCCGGACCGTTCGTCGAGCGAGGTTTGCAAGCTGTAGTCGGCCGAGCCTGCCTGCCGGCGGAGGAGGCAACGGTCGTCGCCGTCGACAGCGGATCGCGATCTGCTACCGCCTCGCAGGCTGCGGAACTCGCGGCGAAGCTTGCCGTGCAGCTCGCGTCGCGCGATGTCCTCTACAAGACCGTGGACTCCACTCTCCGGGGCCATGTGGCGGCTGAACTGGAGGCCGCTTTCAAGGCAAGCGGTCGCAAGATGCTTGTCTTTGCTCCGGCGTTCCCTGCGGCAGGTCGCACGACCGTGAGCGGCGTTCAGCTCGTTGATGGCGTGCCGGTAGCGGAGACCGCCTATGGTCGCGACCCCGTTCATCCGGCGCGGCAGTCACGGCTGGTCGACTTTGTTCCGGCCTCCGTCAGCAACGCCGTCATTCTCGATGCCACGACGCAGGATGATCTCGACACACAGATTGCCGCCCTGCCGGATCCGGAAGCGATCCTTTGGGTGGGTTCCCCGGGCATGGCGGCGGCCCTGGCGAAGCGCCTTGCGCCGGTTGCGGCTGCATCGAATGCGACCGTGCCGGCCTGTGGCGATATTCTCGTCGCGATCGGCAGCGCCAACCCCCTCAGCCATCGTCAGGCCGATCAGATCGCCGCAGAGGCTGGTGTCACCTTGCTCCGCGCTCCAGCGCAGCGCGCGGATGATCCCATGTCCGTCTTACACGACATCGCTCGGGATGCGGCCGGACAGCTGCTCGACAAGGGCTTCGACGTCGTGATTGCCACCGGCGGGGATACCATGGAAGCGATTCTCGACCTCCTGGAGATCCGGGGCTTCGAGATCCTGCGGGAGCTCGAGCCAGGCTTTCCGCTGGGCCGCGCCTTCCTCAGGGATGGGCGCGAGCTTCTTATCGGCATGAAGGCAGGCGGCTTCGGTGACGACGACACGCTGCGCCGCGCAATCGCCCAACTCCGCCAGAATGCGTTAGAACCAGGACAGGCATTGTCATGACGCAAGCCGCTCCCCTTGCCATCACGATGGGCGACGCCTCCGGCATCGGCCCGGAGATCGTGTCGAAGACATTGGCCAACGGCAGTGAGCGCGCGGTCGTTTTCGGCAGCTACCTCGTGATGGAGGAAGTCGTCCATCGCCTGGGTCTCGACCTAGCGGTCAAGCGCATCGCGGGACCTGAAGAGGCGCGCTTCGCGCCGCGGTCCATCGAGATCGTCGAAGCGACCCAAATCTTGGCGCTGCCGCCGCTTGGGATCGTCAACGCCATTTCCGGCCAAGCTTCCTTCGACGCAATCACATCCGCCATAACGGCCGCCAAGGCCGGCAGCGTGAGCGGTATCGTTACCGCCCCTATCAACAAGGAAGCGATGGGATGCGCGGGCATTCGCTATCCAGGACACACCGAGATTCTAGCGGAGTATGGCGGCGCAAAGCGAGTCGCCATGATGCTGGCCAATGACGATATCCGCACGGTTCTGGTCACCATCCACACATCGCTTCGCAAGGCCATCGACCAGGCCGATTTCGACGCACAGATGTCGGCGATCCGGTTGGCGCATGACGGCGGCAAGGCCCTCGGGATCGCGGCACCGCGAGTTGCAGTCGCAGGGCTCAATCCACACGCCGGTGAAGGTGGTCTCTTCGGTGACGAAGAAATCCGGATCATACGGCCCGCGATTGAGGCGGCGCGCGCCGAGGGCATTGATGCCAGCGGACCCTGGCCTGGCGACACGGTATACATGCAGACCCGCAAGGGTCGCTTCGATGTGGTCGTAGCCCAATATCACGACCAGGGGCTGATCCCGGTGAAATATCTTGGCCTCGAAAAGGGCGTCAACATCACGCTGGGCCTGCCGTTCGTCCGCACTAGCCCCGACCACGGAACGGCGTTCGATATCGCAGGTCAAGGCATAGCCGATCCCACGAGTCTGGAAACCGCGATCGCTTACGCACGGCGGCTCGTTGCTGCGCAAACCGAGACCAAAGAACATGAAAGGGTAATCTGATGGGCCTCCGCTTCATCTTCATGCTCACGCGCAACGACCGCACCGTGGAGGACGCGTCGAAACAACTTCAGACCGCTTTGAGGCTCGGCGTACGCCATATTGGCTTCAAAGATATCGGCCTGCCGACCGACCAGCTGATGGCCCTCAACGCAGCCATCAAGGCGGGCGGCGCGACCTCCTATCTCGAGGTTGTGTCGCTCGACCGGGACAGCGAGATCGTTTCGGCACGCGCCGCGACCGAGATTGGCGTGGATGTGTTGCTGGGCGGTACGCGCGTCGATGACGTCCTGCCGGTGATCGCCGGCACAGACATCCAGTATTGCCCCTTCCCGGGCCGTATCATGGGCCATCCCAGCGTTCTGGAGGGGAGCATCGAGGAGATCGTCGAAAGTGCCAAGGCGCTTGCGGGGCGGGAGGGCGTGCATGGCCTTGACCTGCTGGCTTACCGGTCCAAGGAAGACGTTCCAGCTCTTATGAGGGCGGTCTGCGCCGCTGTGTCCAAGCCCGTCTACATCGCCGGCTCCATCGACACGCCCGAGCAGATCGCCGTGGTGAAGGCGGTTGGCGCTGCCGGCTTCACGATCGGCACCGCCGCGCTCGATGGCAAATATCCGGCGCAGGAGGACGGCGTGCCGGGTCAGCTCGCCGCGATCATTCGCGACGTCGCCGCGCTCAACAATCATATTTCACCATTCCACAAGAGAAACCTGACGAACGCGTTCCAGCGCTTCTCCGACACCTGGACGCCGAAGATCGCGGGCCAGGTCAACGGTATGCAGATCAAGCTCGCCAAATTCGAGGGCGAACTTTCCTGGCGTTTCCACAAGAAGGAGGACGAGCTCTTCTTCGTGCACAAGGGGCGTCTTCTCATGAAGTTTCGTGACCGTGACGAGATTGTCGAGGCGGGCGAATTCATCATCGTGCCGCATGGCGTCGAGCATTGCCCAGTCGCTCTGGACGACACCTGCGATGTCATGCTGCTCGAGCCGGGGATCACGAACACCGGCACGGCAACCGATGCGCGAAGGATTGCTGAACGCGGCCAGGTTTGAGGAGCGTGCGCGAACTAGTAAATTGGCACCAAAATTCGGTGGCACCGTAATTCACTTCCACAGGCTATCAATCATGCAATCCAATGCTATCCGCCTCGATTTCCGCTCCGATACGGTCACCCGCCCCACCGCGCAAATGCGTGCGGCGATGGCGGCCGCCGACGTAGGCGACGATGTGTTGGGCGATGATTTCACAGTCCAGGCGCTCGAGGCGCGCGTTGCAGCGATGTTCGGCAAAGATACGGGACTCCTTCTGCCGACCGGAACCATGGCCAATCTCGCTGCGATCATGAGCCATTGCCAACGCGGCGAGGAATATCTCTGTGGAAGCGAGGCTCATACCTATCTGTGGGAAGCTGGAGGCGCTGCCGTGCTCGGCTCGGTTCAGCCGCAACCTTTGCCGGTCCGGGCTGACGGCACGATCCAGATCGATCGATCTTCACGCAGCGGTTAAGGCCGACGATCCACATTTTGCGGTCACGCGACTGGTAACGATCGAGAATACGTTCGTCGGGCGGATACTGCCGCGAGATTATCTGGACGAGGTCGTGGAGTTTGCACGGGATCGGAAGCTCGCCACCCATCTTGATGGTGCGCGGGTGTTCAACGCGGCCGCGGGGCTCGGAGTCGACGTCGCCCGCTTGGCAGAGGGCTTTGATAGCGTGTCGGTGTGCCTTTCAAAGGGGCTCGGGGCGCCGCTCGGATCGGTGCTGGTCGGGGATGTCCCGTTGATCGTGCGGCGCCGTTGGCGCAAGATGCTCGGCGGGGGGATGCGGCAGGCAGGAATAATTGCAGCGGCGGGACTGCACGCGCTCGACCATCATGTCGAACGTCTGGCCGAGGATCATGCCAACGCCAAGGCACTGGCGGATGGATTCTCGGAAATCAAGGGACTGACGGTGACACCGCCGCATTCCAACATGGTGTTTGTTGAGCTCGCGTCCGAGCTGACGATCCGGCTATCCGAGGCGCTGCGTGAGCTCGGCATCGCAGCGAGTTTTTGGCCGGGTGGACGAATGCGCTGGGTCACCCATCTCGACGTTGATCGTGTCGCCGTTGACGAGGCAATCGCAGCGGTGCGCGAGGTGGCTGCGAGTCGAAGATGAAAGACGCTCCAAACGGGTTGAATAATATCGCAAGGGGATCGGTTTCAAACGACTTCGGCACGCCCGGAGCGCGTGAAGGATCTCGCCGCTGGCGTAAGATGTTTGGTCCCGGCATTCGCCGCGCCGCAAGATGTTTCATCAAGGGGAGGTAGAAGGCAATTGCTCGAACGTGAGCCGCTCGAACAACGTAAGGACATACTCTCCCGGTTTCGGCATCCACAAAATAGTTGGTGTTCTCAATGCCGGTTGCGATCCCGCGAATGGAACGGGCCGGCACCGACCGAGCGCTCGAAAGAATGCGGCCACTTTGTCGACTGACAGCTCCGTATGAACAGCCATAGGCCAAAAAACGGTCCCCGATCGCTGAAGCAGCTCTTCAGCAGGCTGTACCCTGCACGATTTCAGCGATGTAGGTCTTTACGGCCTGTGCATCGGCGGGAAGCACTTTGAACCGTCTGGGCAATTGCTCCATGCCATCGAACCGTTCCGGACGACCCGGCTCTCGGCCCAAAGCCTCCCGTATGGTCGCGGCAAACTTGATCGGCAGGGCCGTCTCGAGCACGATCATCGAAACATCCGGCACGGAATGTTCGCGCGCGACTTTTACGCCATCTGCCGTATGTGGATCGATAAGCGTGTTTGAACGTTGCCAGATGTCACGGATCGTCGCCAACCGCTCGGGATGGGTGCTTTTGCCGCTGCGGAAACCGAAGCGATCTGCCGCCCGCGCGAAGGCCAGATCCCGGCTGAGATCGAAGGACCCGCTTTTCCGGAGGTGATAGTCGAACAGCGATTTCGTACGCCCCGCATCACGGCCGAGCAAGTCGAACACGAAACGCTCGAGATTCGATGCCTTGGAGATGTCCATCGAAGGGCTTGAGGTTTCAAACGTGTCGGCTTGGCCGCGCACGCGATAGACACCGATCCGAAAGAATTCGTCCAGCACGTCGTTTTCGTTGGTCGCAACGACGAGACGGGATATGGGAAGGCCCATCATGCGCGCGACATGACCGGCGCAGATGTTGCCGAAATTGCCGGAAGGAACCGTGAAGTCGACCTCTGATGCGTTCTCTGCGGTCACCTGGAAATAGGCCGCGAAGTAATACACCACCTGAGCCAACAGCCGGGCCCAGTTGATCGAGTTGACGGCACCGATCCTGTGGCGCCTTTTGAAGTCGGCATCGCCGGACACGGCTTTCACTATGTCCTGGCAATCGTCGAATACCCCCTCAATGGCGATGTTCTGGATGTTTTCGTCCTGCAGGCTGAACATCTGGGCTTGCTGGAAGGCGCTCATGCGTCCGCGGGGCGACATCATGAAGACGCGGATGCCCTTCTTGCCCCGCATGGCATATTCCGCCGCACTGCCAGTATCGCCGCTGGTCGCGCCGAGGATGTTCAGTTCCTCATGCCGACGCGTCAGTTCGTACTGGAGCAGATTGCCGAGTAACTGCATGGCGATGTCCTTGAACGCCAGCGTCGGACCGTTCGACAGTTCCGCCACGTGGAAGCCCGTCGCAAGCGCTCGCACGGGCACGATCCTAGCGGTCCCAAAAATATCAGCTGTGTAGGTTTTCGCACAAATTGCCTTCAGATCGGCGGGCGGAATATCATCGATGTACAGCGACAGGATTTCAAAGGCGAGGTCCGGATAGGACAAGCCACGCCAGCTGTCGAGCATGGCGTCATCCACCGGCGGGTAGGCCTCGGGCACATACAACCCGCCATCTGGCGCGAGACCTTCAAGCAGAACCTCGCAGAACGTCTTGCGTTCGGGATAGCCGCGAGTGGAGATGTAGTGCATGTGATGCTCTTCCTGAAGCCGGATCGCAGCTAAGACGCTCGCTTGGAACCTCGCCACCCTTCGGCTGTCAGCGGCTGGCGCGCCATAGGTCGATACGGTCCTGTATCCGATAGCCCTGGATAATGGCCGGCATGAACCACGGATTGCCACGATAGAGCGGAATGGAGGCGGGAGGCCGAAAGTCAAAGGCCGTGCGCGCCTGCTCTCCTTGTCCCATCAGCTTATGGGCAGCGCGCATACCGATCCATGGCGCCCAGACCACGCCCGAGCCGCAGAAGCCAGTGGCATAGAGAACACCGTCCTTCTCAAAAATGCGGGGCAGCATGTCGCGGTTCATCGCCACGTTGCCGAACCAGCAGTGCGAAAGGCGCACGTTCTCCAACTCCGGGAAAAGGTTCACCAGACCCTTGCGCAGGAGAAGTTTCGGGGCCACCGGATCCCCGACGCGAGAACTGTCACGGCCCCCCAGCAGGATGCGTTTTCCGTCGGGCGATGGACGATAATAGAAACCGAGTTGCCGGTTTTCGCCCATCATCATCAGCTTCGGCATCAGCCTCGCCATGACATCCGGCGCGAGTTCCTCGGTCACGATAATGCGGCTGCGGACCGGAACCAGGCGGCGGCGCAGGAAGGGAGCGGCGCCGTCGGTATATCCATTGGTACAGACCAGAACTTGCCGGGCATCAACCGTCCCAGCCGACGTCACGACGCGGAACCCCGAACCGTTCCTCTCGATCGACTTGACCCCTGCATGCGAATGGACCGTCAACCCGGATGCAAGCGCCACCCGCAGGAGTTCAGAGTGGAACTTTGCGGGGTGCAGCCCGCCAATGTCCATCCGAACGGTTCCGCCGCGGTAGAAATCGGTGCCGATATAGTTCCGCTGCTCGGCATGCGGAACGGCGTAGGACTCGATCCCCAGTTTCTTCGCAAGCGCCTCGGCGCCGCGCGCCATCTTTTCATACTGTTCATATCCGAAAGCGCCTTTGAACTGGCCAACCAGTCGGAAGTCGCAATCGAGCCCTTCGGTCTTGATGAAGTCGTAGAGGAATTCACGCGCAACCTTGCCCTCGGCCTCGATTGCCAATGCCTTCGCTTCACCGAAGCGCCGGGTGATCGTGGCATGGTCCGGCCGGATGGTCCCGCTCGTAATTCCGCCGTTGCGGGTGGAAGCACCTTCGCCCGGATTCATCGCATCAAAAGCGGCGACCGAGCGTCCCTCGCGCGCCAGCACAAGCCCGGCGGAAAGTCCGGCATAACCGGCACCGACAATTGCCACGTCAAGTGTCTTTGCAACCGGCTGCGGTGGCAGCGGCATGACGGGCGCCGCTTCCCACCAGTATGGCGTGTTCTTTTCGATTCTTGGCTCGTGCATGTGACTGACTTCTCTTGTAGTTCCAGGGATTATGAGAGTGGTCGCTCGCGGCGCTTCAAATATGGTCGTCCCGGACGTCCAGAGCGTCACGCAGTCCGTCACCAATGAAATTGAAACTGGTCACAGCGATGGTGATGGCCGCTCCGGGAATGATGGCCAGCCAAGGTGCGCTGCCCAGATACTGCTGGGCGCCGTTGAGCATGTTGCCCCAACTTGGCAGTGGCGGCTGGATCCCATAGCCGAGGAAGCTGATGTAGGCTTCCATGAGAATGGCGCGCGCCACTGTCAAGGTGGAAGCCACGATGATCGGTCCCATGGCGTTGGGCAGTATTTCGCGGAACATGATGTGGGTGCCGCTCAATCCCAGCATGCGCCCGGCGAGGACGAACTCGCGTTCGCGCAACGAGCGCACTTCCGCTTCGACGATACGGGCAACCTCCATCCAACTCGTGAGGGCGATGATGACGGTGATCATCACGGGGCTGGGCTTGAGTGCCGCAGCCAGCGCCAGCAGCAGAAAGATCGATGGAAACGACAGGAAGCCATCGACCGTGCGCATCAGCGTGGCCCCAATCCAGCCGCCGCGATAGCCCGCGATCACGCCGACCATCGTGCCGACGAGCGTCGACAACACCATGGCGAAGAAACCCACCAGCAGCGAGATTCGTCCCGCCATCAAGAGTCTGGCCGCAAGGTCACGACCAAGTGGATCGGTGCCTAGAAAGTGGTAACCGGTCAACGGGGGGGCAAATCGGGCCCGCAGATCGATGTAGAGTGAGTCATAAGGCAAGAGATGGGGACCGACGACACAAGCCAGGGTCAGGAGAACGATCATAGTCAACCCGAGCAGGGCCAGGCGATGCCGCATGAAACGACGTGCCGCGCGGTTGTTTCTCCAGCGGCTTGGAGCTGCATTTACGGTGAGAGCGGTCATATCGGCTGTCTCCTGTCGGGAAGTTGCGCGCTCAGGCCAGACGAATGCGCGGATCGACAATAGCGACGACTATGTCGGCGATCAGGTTTCCAAGCAGAACGAGGATAGCCGAGAACATCAAAAGCCCCATCACAACCGGGTAGTCGCTGTAGCCCAGGCTATCGAGAAACAACCGTCCCATTCCTGGCCAGGTAAAGACAGTTTCGGTTACCAGCGCGCCGGTCAGAATGCTGGGAAGCTGCATCCCGGCCAGGGTGATCATCGGCAAGAGCGCGTTGCCGACGACATGCTTCATCAGAATCCGGCGTTCACTCAACCCCTTGGCCCGAGCCGTCTTGACGAAGTCCTGGCTGATGGCGTCGAGCGTCGCCGTCCGCATGTAGCGGCTCCAGATCGCCACATGGACCAGCGACAGCACGATGCTTGGCAGGATCAGATGATGAAGGTAGCCCAGGATCGAGCTATCGCCGATCTCGGACATGTTGCCCGCCGGCAGCCAGCCCAATTTCAGGGTAAAGATGTAGATGCCGACGAGGCCGAACCAGAAGGTTGGGACCGACAACGCGACCATGGCGCCAACCGTTGCAAGATAATCGAAGAGCGAGTAGCGGCGCGTGGCGCCACGGATCCCGATCCAGGCGCCGATGGAAATCGCAATTGCGGTCGAGGACCCCATCAGCAGCAGCGTGGCGAACACATGGCTGCCGATGATCTGCAATACCGGCGCTCCGTCGCGGAAGGAGTGACCCCAGTCGCCCCGCACCAGTCGCCATGCCCAGTCCAGATATTGGATCCATATGGGTCGATCGAGGCCCAGCAGCCCCTTGAGGCGCTCGATATCCTGCTGGGTCATTCCGGGATCGAGCCCGAATTGCGCCAGCGGGCCGCCAGGAAGGAGATTCAAAATGCCGAAGCCGATGATCGAAACGATCACAAGCAGCACTAGGCTCTGCGAGAGGCGATTGAGCAGGAAGCCGCGCATTCGAGTCCTCCTTGATGGATTTTGCGATTTCGGTCTGTTGCCGCCGCCCGCGTGAAATCGGCCGGCGGCAACTGCGTGGATTAGGCCTTCCAATGCCAGGCCGCGGCATCCCAGGAGGCCGTGCGGGTGTTGGCATTAGGCTTGAAACCGTCCAAGCCGGCCTTGCGTCCGAGCACGTTTGTAAGCGCTGACAGCGGCAGGAAGGGCAGATCCTGGCGCACTATTTCCTGCACGCGATTATAGATCCCGCGCCGCTCCTCAGGATCGAAGATGCGAGCACCCTTTTCGAGAAGGGCATCGACCTCAGGATTGGAATATTGCCCGGTGTTCGAGCCGTGTCCGCCTTGAGCGGCGATTGCCTTCGTATGAAGGCGATTTGTGGCATCGGGGTCCGCGGCAATCAGATAGGTAACGCCGACCATAGCTGTGTCGAATTGTGACTTCAGCCAGAATTCGCCCCACATGACTGCGGCCGGCAAATTTGAGATCGTCATCTCGACGCCGATCTCCGCAAACGTCTGCTGCAGGAACTGCTGCGTCTGCTCGCGGAGGTTGTTGCCAGACGTCGTTGAGTTGGAGAAGGACAGCCGCACTCCATCTTTGGCGCGGATTCCATCCGGCCCTGGCTTCCAGCCGGCCTCGTCAAGAATCTGACGCGCACGGTCCAGATTGAACTCCTGCACGGGCAGGTTCGGATTGTAGTAGTAGGACTCCTTCGGCATGAAGGTCTCCGTGAGCGTGCCGACGCCATAGTAGATCGTGTCGACGATGGCTTTCCTGTCCATCGCGGCGTAGAGCGCCTGGCGAACTGCCAAGTCCTTGAACTGCGGGCGGCCCAAATTCAGATAGATCGACTCCAGGGATGACCCGGTCTCCAGCGTTACTACACGGTCCGGCAATTCGCGGGCTTCAGCGTAATGGTCGGCAGTGATATACGCCTGATCGACCAGGTCTACGTCGCCACTCTTGAACTGCGTGTAGAGCACGGTCAGATCGGGAATGTATTTGAAAATGAGTTTCTCGACATAAGGACCTTCGCCGGCGTACTCAGGATTGGCGACGAGCTCGATATGATCACCCGCGACGCGCTGGCTCCATTTGAATGCGCCGGTGCCGACCGGCGCCTGGTTGAACGCCGCTGTATTCGGATCCGCCTCTTTCTCCAGAATGTGCTTGGGAACGATGAATGTTTCGGCCAGGAAGGAAAGATAGGGAGCAAAAGCCTCCTTCATGCGCCATGTGATCTCGGTTGGGGAAACCACTTTGATGTCCTGCACGAGCGAATGGCCGCTTGTACGCCAGGCGCGAAACTTTGGGTTCGTGATTAGCTCAAGAGTGTACTTCACGTCCTCGGCCGTGAAGGGCTCACCGTCGTGCCACCGGGCATTGTCACGCAATCGGATGCGCCAATTTAAGCCGTCCGCCGAAATGCCGCCATTCTTCTGACTTGGCACCTCGGCTGCGAGATTCGGCTGGAGGACGCCTTCAGCATCCATCCTGACCAGCGCATCGAAAACCGAGAAGTGGACCGCGTCATCGACTTCGATATGCGCCATCAACGGATTGAACACCGTTGGCTCTTGTGAAAGACCGACGACGACGCGACCGACCGGACCCGTGGCAGGGGTCTTGGCGAAAGCGGACTTGCCCAGAAGATTGGGCGCGATCAAGCCTGCAGCTCCGCCTAGCGCCATCAGTCGCAGCGCCTGGCGTCTCGAGTAGTTGGATGTGGTCGTTGAATTTTTGGTCATGGTAGTTCCTCTCTTGTTATTTCTTATGCGTTTGCTGCAATGGGACGGGTATTGCCCGGCCTCTCCCCTGGAATTGCCGCCACGAGTTGGCGCGTGTACGCCGCTTGCGGGTTCAGGAATATCTGGGAGGGCGGTCCGCGCTCGACGATCCGGCCCTTCTGCATCACGGCGATTTCGTCGCAGATCTGGCTGGCCACGCGCAGGTCGTGGGTGATGAAGACCATCGACACGCCGGTCTCGCGCTGGATCTGATCCAGAAGCTGAAGGATCTGTGCCTGGATCGACACGTCGAGCGCGGAGACCGCCTCGTCGGCAATCAACAGCTTCGGCTTGAACATCAGCGCACGGGCGATGCCGATCCGCTGGCGTTGCCCGCCCGAAAACTCGTGCGGATAGCGGCCGAAGGCGCCGGCATCGAGACCGACATGAGCCAGAAGAGCACGCGCTTCGTCGCGCGCCTGGGCATAGGGCATCCCGTGAGCCACCGGACCCACGGTCATGATGTGGCCGACGGTTGAGCGTGGGTTCAGAGACGCGAAGGGATCCTGGAAGATCATCTGGATCCGCGGTCTAAGCGGGCGGAACTTCGCTTCGGAAAGCTTGGCTATGTCGGATCCCTCGAACAAAATCCCGCCGCCGTCGCTGTCCAGCAGCTTGATCAGCAGCCGGCCCAGTGACGATTTTCCCGAGCCGCTCTCGCCTACGACTCCCAGCGTGCGGCCAGGAGCCAGTTCGAACGAAACCTCGTTCACCGCCGTCACAATCCGCTGCGCGCCGAACAGCGCGCTGCCGCCACGATAGGTCTTCACCAGACCCTCGACTTTCAGGATCGGCTCCTTGCTAGCGGGCTCGGCACGAGGGCGATCCTCGCCGGTCAGATGCGGTACGGCTGCAATCAGGCGCTGGGTGTAAGGATGCTTGGGCGCCTTCAACACCTGCTCGGCCCCGCCCTGTTCGACAATGTGGCCCTTTTCCATCACCACCACGCTGTCGGCTATCTCGGCCACCACGCCGAAATCGTGGGTGATGAACATCACGCTCATGCCCTTGCGGCGCTGAATGTCGCGGATCAGTTCCAGGATCTGTGCCTGGGTGGTGACATCGAGCGCGGTGGTTGGCTCATCGGCGATCAGCACCGTCGGCTCGAGTGCCAGGGCCATGGCGATCATGACGCGCTGCCGCTGCCCGCCAGAAAGCCGGAAAGGATACTGGTGATACATGAGTTCGGGGTCTGGCAGGCCCACTTCGGCGAGCAGCTCAATGGCGCGGTCGCGGCAGGTTTTTGGCGTGCCGTATCCATGCGCTGCCATGACCTCGTCAATCTGCGCGCCCACGGTCATCAGGGGGTTGAGCGCCGAGAGCGGATCCTGAAAGATCATCGACACGACCCGGCCACGCAGGTTGCGCAGCTTGTCGGGCGACATGCCGATGATGTTCATTCCCTCCAGTTGGATGACACCCGACGTGGTGCGGATCACCTTTGGCAGAAGTCCCATGATCGCGTTCGCGGTGACCGACTTGCCCGATCCGGACTCACCGATGATGCAGAGGATCTGGCCGCGTTTCAGATCAAACGAGATATTTTCGACCGCATGGACCCGCTCCATGCCGGCCGGCAGGCTTACGGTCAGATCGCGCACCGAAAGCGCCACTTCATGAGGAGCTACAGCTTGGATGCTCGCGATCATCGAGACCTCTCCCTTTTCATCTGCGCTCTTCAGCCCGCTGCGGATTGCGTTTTCGATCTCCGCCTCGGGGCGATCAATCGGTCAAACTGTTCCCTATCGTGAACTCTCCGGCTCACTTTCCAAGCCTCCCCTTCTGAAGCCTGCCGCCTACTTGGCTCTTGGCACTGTCCGGGGAGTAACGGACCTTAGTCACCGATGAGTGTGACTCTTTCTGGCCGAGAGAATCGCCGAAACTTAGCAGGCAGGCAGCAGGAACTTCCGCAGAGGGAGCCCAAATTGGTATTTCACTCTGCGCCTATTCCGGCATTCGAGCCACGCGAGCGGGTTCGGTGGACGTTTACATTTCGGCTGTTGCAGTCGCCGCCCTGAAAGTTTCTGACGGTGGTCACGGAATGCAACGCACAGCGCCACGGCGTGGTAATGTGGGATGAGATCGCGGCCGAGGTGTCGCGGGAGTGACGCGCGTGGGACAAGATACTGGTTGATGCTATGACGGTACGTATGACGCTCAAACATCGCAGTGGCGAAACGATTGTCGCCACCGCCCTTCATGGCGATATATTGTCCGACATTGCAGGGGCGCTGGCGGGGGGCCTGGGGGTGGACACCACCGCAAACGTTGAGCCCGATCGATATCCCTTGATGTTCGAGCCAATTCACGGCTCGGCTTTCGACGTTGCTGGCAAAGGTATCGCCAACTCCATCGCCACCTTCTGTACCGCCGCCCGGATGCTTGAACATCTGGGCGAGAGCCCAGCGGCCATACGGTTGATGAGGACCGTGGAAACGGTCTCGAGCGAAGGCGTGCTGACGCCGGATGTGCGAAGGACAGCGACCACGCACGAAGCGATCGATGACGTCTGCCGGACGACCCGCGGTTCGAACGTGTGACAGGTTTACGATGAAGCTCGACAAAATCGACATCAAGATCTTAGCACAACTGCAAAAGAACGGGCGGCTCACGAATGTCGAGCTTGCCGACTTGGTCAACCTTTCACAGAGCCCTTGCCTGATGCGGGTGAAAAAACTTCAGGCAGAAGGTTTCATCACCGGTTATTCGGCCCAGATCGACGTCGCGAAGCTGGGGCAGACTCTGACGGTTTTCACCGAAGTGACGCTCAAGCATCATCAGCATAACGACTTCGCGAGATTTCTCATCGCCATTCAGAAGGTAGAGTCGGTCATAGAATGCCACCTGGTTTCAGGGGGTTACGATTATCTTGTGAAGTTTGTCACAGCTGGGATTACTGAATACCAGACGATCATGGAGCGCTTGATCGAATTGGATATTGGAATCGACAAATATTTCAGCTTCGTCGTGCTGAAGTCACCGATCGCGAAGTCCCATTTGCCACTCGATACCATTTTCGACAGATGAGAAGGCAGCTCCCGGTCTTCAGCCCAGAGAGCGCTCCCTTCAAACCGAAGTCCTCTCGAGCAACGTGAGTGACACCTGGTCGAAATAGAGAAAGGGGCGGTCTCCACCGCCCCTTTCTGTTGTTCCAGCGCGCCTATACGCGTTCAGTCTCTGCAGAAACTAACCAAGCCCGCCAACATGAAAGGTCTTGATCTCGAGATATTCCTCGATGCCGAGCTGCGATCCTTCGCGGCCAACTCCTGACTGCTTGACACCGCCGAAAGGCGCAACCTCGGTCGAGATCAGGCCTGTGTTGAGCCCGATCATACCGAACTCCAACGCCTCGGCAACACGCCATGACCGTTTGAGATTGTCTGTATAGAAGTAAGCGGCAAGGCCGAACGGCGTATTGTTCGCAATTGCGATGGCCTCGTCCTCCGTCTCGAAGCGAAAAAGGGGCGCCACCGGACCGAACGTCTCTTCCGATGCCAGGAGCATCTCGGTAGTGGCCTCTCCCAGCACGACGGGCCGTGCATATTGCTTGCCGTCGGGCACTGCCTCGCTTTGGGCGATGATCTGCGCGCCTTTCTCTTTCGCATCCGCGATGTGACGCTCGATCTTGTCGAGCGCGGCCGCGTTGATCATTGGGCCGATCTCAGTACCCTCGTCGGTCCCTGCGCCAACCTTCATCCGCGCGACGCGCAGGCTCAGCTTTTCGGCGAAAGCGTCGTAAACGCCTTCCTGCACGAGAATTCGGTTCGCGCAGACGCAGGTTTGACCGCCATTGCGGAACTTGGATGCGATCACCCCTTCAACTGCCTTGTCCAAATCGGCGTCATCGAACACGATAAAGGGCGCGTTGCCGCCGAGCTCGAGGCTCAGCCGCTTGATGCTATCGGCAGCGCCACGCATGAGCAGCGCACCGACGCGCGTCGAGCCGGTGAACGAGATCTTGCGCACCGTCCCGTTCGCCATCAGTTCGTTGCCGATTTCGGTGGGCATGCCGGTGACAATGTTGATCACCCCGGGCGGAATACCTGCCCGTTCCGCCAGAACGCCGAGCGCCAGTGCCGAGAATGGTGTAAATTCCGACGGCTTGATGACAACCGTACAACCCGCAGCCAGCGCCGGCGCCACCTTGCGCGTGATCATCGCGTTGGGGAAATTCCACGGCGTGATGATGGCGCAGACGCCGACGGCCTCCTTCAGCACCAGAATGCGGCGATCGGGCGTGGGTGACGGAATTGTCGAGCCACCGATCCGGCGTGCTTCTTCGGCGAACCATTTGACGAAGGAGGCGCCATAGCGGATTTCGGCGCGTGCCTCCGCCAAAGGCTTGCCCTGTTCCAGCGTCAGCAGCAATGCCAGGTCAGCCTCATTTTCCAGTATCAGACTATGCCAGCTTTCCAGAAATGCTGCACGTTCGGCATGGGTCCTGGCCTTCCAGTCGTAAAGCGCCGCCTGCGCCGCGTCTATTGCTGCCCTTGTTTCATCAATGCCCATATCGGGCACCGTTCCAAGGACTTCCAGACTTGCTGGGTCGGTCACATCGACCGTCTCATTGCTGTGCGCATGCTGCCAAACATCTCCGATGAGCGCCCGTTGGCGAAACAGGTCCGCATCCTTCAGGAAACCAATCTTCGTGATTGCATTCATGGTCGTCATTTGTCCTTTCAGCCGATGCCGCCGGCGCGCCTTGCACGATGGAATTCGTCCGCGTGTCGCCGCAATCGTATCTTTCGCGAATCCTTGATCGATGAGCACGCTCTTGAAATTACCGGGCGAAACAGGTTTCCCGCCCGATATCCTGCTGCTGCTAGACCCGTTGTAGCCGCCGCTCGGAAGGTCGCCCAAGCGCGCCCAGTTGCTAACGGATGAATCGCGCATTTCCAGCGCGCCGTCCGTCCACGCCCGTTTATTCCCGATGAACAAAGTTTCCTGTAACGGATCGAAGCTCTACGTCGCGGTATCTGATGATAGTGGAGAGCACACCGCATTTTTCATTGAGATTGCGCCCTCTGACCGTGATCACATTGCGTCAGCCAGGACTTCGAAAGCCGATCGTGCTGCAATCGCGGCCGTTCTATTCGGCGGGATCTTGTGCATTGAAATTAGTCATTCACCACTACGTAGATCTTGCGCACGGTCTTGATCGTGCGCCACACGCCGACAAAACCAGGTTTCATCACGAAACTGTCGCCGGCGCGATAAGTCTTGGTCTCGCCGTCCTTCTCCTCGATTTCAATCACACCCGAAATGATGTGACAGAACTCGTAGGTGCTGCCTTTCACCGAATGCGTAACGCCGGGTGTAGCC
This sequence comes from Mesorhizobium sp. ESP7-2, assembly GCF_020164715.1. NCBI lineage: Bacteria > Pseudomonadati > Pseudomonadota > Alphaproteobacteria > Hyphomicrobiales > Phyllobacteriaceae > Mesorhizobium > Mesorhizobium sp. ESP7-2. Next base: position 22,020 of record NZ_JAIUGQ010000027.1, on the reverse strand, counting down.
TCCCAGACGCCAGCCAGAACCTTCTCACTTTTCGAAGCGTCCTGCGCCCAAGTCTTGAAGGATGGAGCGCCGGAGATGAGTCGCTCCGGCAACGGCAATGACTGCTTCGGCGTGAAGGCGGGATTCGTGTCGATCGAGATCAGAAGTGACATGTGATGTTTCCTGTTAGCAGCCAAGTTTCCGATCGGCGACGCCGATCAGTTCTCCCAGGCGCGGTGACGCCGGGTATTCTCCACCAGCGATCGCGCAGCCCTATGCATGCTGGGGCTGCGGAAAATGCGATCAGCTTCGCGAAAACTTCTTCGACATTCACGAGTACCGCTGACTGCTTCGGCGTGAAGGCGGGATTCGTGTCGATCGAGATCAGAAGTGACATGTGATGTTTCCTGTTAGCAGCCAAGTTTCCGATCGGCGACGCCGATCAGTTCTCCCAGGCGCGGTGACGCCGGGTATTCTCCACCAGCGATCGCGCAGCCCTATGCATGCTGGGGCTGCGGAAAATGCGATCAGCTTCGCGAAAACTTCTTCGACATTCACGAGTACCGCTCGCCAGCGCTATTCATCGGATGCAGATAATGTCGCAGCCCGCGGGAGCATTCCCTGCCGAACGGCGCAGCGCTTTGGCTGAAGATTTTGAATATTAGGTCAGAACCAGCGAAACTTGCTGGCCTTCGAGTGCAACTTTGGGGCAAAAGAGGGCTGCAAAACCGTGCAACAGGCACCCGATCGAGACGTGCTCGCGAGCTTGGCAATTCGATAAAGGAGCGGGTCGACCTAAATGCAAAGATCAGTGCACCTGAAATCTTTCGAACTGGTCGCGCGCGACATTGATGATGTCGACGTAAAGCTGCTGCATGCGCTCTCGATTTCGGTCCGGTGGCCGCATCGGCCAAAGGATTGGGAACTGCTGCGCCGTGCCGGCCGCGGCATCGTTGCTGTGGACGGGATCGGACGGGTTTTCGGCAGTGCGATGTGGTTTCCCCATGGGGACGATTTCGCCACCATCGGTTTGGTCATCACAACGCCCCGCACGCAAGCGCAAGGGGGCGGTCGATGGCTCATGAACTTGGTTCTGAAAGAGTGTGGCGATCGGAGCTTGACGCTCAACGCCACCCACGCTGCTTATCCTCTCTATGTCTCACTCGGCTTCACCGCCGAGGCGACTGTATACTTGCGCCAAGGCGAGGTCTCACAGTCGCTCCCGGCTCCGCACTTGGACGGCGAATTGAAGGCCTTGTCGAGCGATAGGCTGCAGGAGATCACGGCGCTGGATACCCGCGCGTTTGGGACAAACCGCGAGAGGCTGCTCGCGTTGCTCGCCGCGGATGCTTCAATTTGCACTTTGAGCCGTAGCGGCGAGATCGTCGGGTATTCCATGTGTCGCGAATTCGGGGGTGGTTTTGTAGTCGGCCCGATCGTCGCGCGCGACGAACTCGACGCGATCCATCTTACAGCTGTGCATCTGAAAAATCTGATCGGGCGGTTCGTCCGCGTCGACACGCGCGAAAAGGACGGCGCGTTTGCCGAGTTCCTCCAGCAGAGCGGCCTTGATATCGCGGAGTCTGTTACGACCATGTCCAAAGGGCGCCGCTTCCTCAACCGAGAACACAACCAACCTTGGGTTTACGGTCTGGCCAGCCATGCATTCAGCTGAATACGAGCACGGTCTAGTAAACGCGGAGCGTTCGCCGACAACTCGAAAGCCCGGAGCAGGAGGGCCATCATAGGAGACTGCCGCCAGCCACTACCGCGATCCCAATGATCGTGAATATTTCCGAAGACGTTGTCAGGCTGGCATACCCTGCCCATCAGATCGAAATGACCGATTTCCAGCCCCCTGCCTGCCGCGTGGCCCCGAGTGCGAAATGGCACTGGCCGTATACTGGACACCGGTCCAGACGAGGTCGCGCGGGAATGGACCGAGCGATTCCTGAGCGCATTCTGATGCGACTCGTGCCGGTTTGCCTCATTCCCCGCAAGACTTAGGAACGTGGGTCCCGCTCACTTGTCTGCCGACACCTTGACCTTGCTTGGAGTGCCTGTTTTCCATCTCTTCAGATGGCGGCGATGTCCAGCTTCGAACCGTCGACCAGACGCGACAGCCGGAACGGTCCGGGATTGACGGAAGGTGTGTCGTTCACGACAAGTTCTGCAGCTAGATAGCCGAGCCCCGGGCCCAAACCGAAGCCGTGACCCGAGCAGCCCGCCGCGAGGACGAGGCCTTCCACCCCGTCGATCTGCGAGACGACAGGCACCGCGTCCGGCGTGCAATCAACGAAGCCACCCCAGGCGCTATCGATCTCTATGTCGCGAAGTTGGGGAAACGTTTTCCGGACACTCTCCAACACTTGGCCCACCAGCCATTTCAAGGGCGGTGGATCCAGCACGCGATTCTGTTCAAAGATCCGATCATCGTTGGTCAGCAGCGCCTGCATTGAATCCGGACCCGAAACGAACGAATGACCGACGCCGAGCCTGACGTTCTTCAGGCGGCGCAAGAACTGCGGCATGAATTCCCGGCCGTACCGGATAGCCTGGGGCGTAATCTCGAGGTTTGCCTTGCCGCTGATGGCAAGGGTATAGCTGCCGTCCAGTCGGCGTGTGATCGTGCAGTAGGGGGTGGAGACTGCCTCGCCTATGTTGATTGTCGGGGTGGAACGCAGCGCGGTCTGCCGAATGCTCGCTTGGGGGAAACTGATCCCGAGCGGCCGAAGAAAGCGCGAGGACCAAGCGCCGGCGGCGCACAGCACCGCGCTGGTTCTGATGTGGCCCTTCTCGGTGTGCACGCCCGCAATCTTGCCATTGGTCAAGTCGAGCGCCCGCGCGGCGCATCCCTGGTGGATCGTGGCGCCCAGAGCTCTGGCCCCTTCGGCGATAGCCGGCGCGGCGAGCGCAGGTTCGGCCTTGCCGTCCCGCTCCGAATAGGTCCCGCCGACCCATTTGTCGCGCGCTTCGGGGACGCGCTCGGCCACCTCCGCCCGGCTCAGCACGCGGGTGTCGACCTCGTACTCCCTGGCGACCTCGCGCCACCTTTCCCAGCCGGCGAGCACAGCCTCGTCGTGGGTCGCATAGACGAGACCGCAGCGTCGGAATCCGAGGTCCCGATTGATATCGCGCGTGAGTTCGTCCCACAGTCGCATGGAGATCACCGAGAGCGGCAGTTCGCGCCGGTCGCGGTTCTGCTGGCGGCACCAACCCCAGTTTCGGCTCGATTGTTCACAGGCGACGTGGCCCTTATCGAGGAGCGCCACAGAGAGGCCACGCTTCGCCAGGTAATAGGCGGCCGTAGAGCCGAGGATGCCCCCGCCGACGACTACGACGTCGGCCTCGGCCGGGAGACGCTCATCGCTGTGAATGCGTTCGACGCGGGGCGACATGTTCAAACCAACCTCGGCTGCCAGGAATGCGGAAGCAAAGTTCCGATCAGCCTTCATCGCATCGTGCGCTCGATAGAATTTGCCGAAATCATCCAGGACTTCGCAAGATGTTCGGGTTTTTGACCGCTTGATCGATAAGAGTTGCTCAAGCGCCGACCGAGTTCCAGTTCGGCGTCGAGCGGCGCAACATGCGCGCGTGCTCGTTATCGCACTTGTGGGCCTGCTCCGCTTTCGGCCGGTGGCGTTGAAAAACTCGCGTTTGCGCTTGCGTCGAACCGGCGGCTTAGAGCCGCCTGGTAGCTATCGTTTCTAGCTATCAAATCCGCAGAGCGGGCTGGGTCAGCGTTGATCAAGCAATTTGATCTGGAGATCTTCCCAGTGCTCCTTGAAAGCTTCTCGGGCGGTGTCGTAGTGGCGGCTTCTCAGGCCGTTGATGAGCCGCTCGTGCTCTAACGCCATTTCCTCAGCCGTCCCATAGAAATCCTGCCGCTGGACGAGGAGAAGCTCAATCTCGCCTTCTAGGCCCGAATAGGTTCGCTCCAGTCGAGCGCTCCCACTCGCCGCGACAATGGCGCGATGGAAGTCGCGGTCCGCGGTAACCAGCGCGGACCTGTCAGATGACAGGGTGGAGGCATGCATAACCGCGACCGCCTTGAGCGCCAGGGGCGGAATGACTCCGGTCAGCACGATCAAACGAATGGCTTCGCCCTCTATGGCGCCCCGAACGCGTGTGATGTCGACAATGTCGTCTGGTCCGAATTCGGGCAGCACGAACCCTCGGTTCGGTATTTGACGCAGCAAGCCCTGGGTGACGAGTACCTGGGCCGCCGTACGGAATGTGTGCCGTGAGGTCGAATGCTCCTCGCACATCCTGGCGTCGCGGAGAAATTCGCCAGGCTGGAAATCTCCCGACAAGATGCGCCCTCGCAAGTCGTGCGTCAGGGCTTCTACTGCGCTAACGGGGAAAGGCTCAGCGTTGGTTTCTATGTCTTGGACTTGCTTCATGGCCTTGGTCTTCGATGTTGCGCGTGCAGCTACGCCATATGCGGCGATGTAGGGCAAGGAAGATCATGCTGTATCGCACCCTACTTCTGCACGGACCGAAGCGCCGCGTCGACGCCCTCGAGCAGACGTCCTGCGTTGGACGATGTGAAGACAAGCGGAGGCCTAATCTTGAGGATATTGGCATCTGCTCCCGTCGCGGAAATGAGGATGCGCCGGTCGCGCAAGGCGTTGACGGCCGCTAGCGCACGGTCCATGTCCGGAATCTTCCGGTCGCGATCTTTGACGAGTTCGACGGCGAAATAGAGGCCCGTCCCCCGAACATCGCCGACGAATTCGTACTTGTTTTGCAGGTCGCGGAGGCCGTCGAGGATTTCGCCGCCGACCTTGGTAGCGTTGTCCATCAAACCCTCTTCGACGATTGTGTCGAGCACCGCCTGCGCAGCGGCGATGGCGACGGAGTTGCCACCGAACGTGTTGAAGTAGCGCATGCTGGACCCGAATTCGGCCACGAGTTCGGACCGCACCACCAAGCCCGCAACGGGATAACCGTTGCCCATAGGTTTTCCAAGCGTGACGATATCCGGGTCGACCTCGTGACGGGCGTGCCCCCAAAGGTGGGTACCGGTCCGCCCGAAACCGGATTGTACTTCGTCGGCTATAAACAGGCCTCCAGCCTTGCGTACTACTTCGGCTACCGGTGCCAACGCGTCCTTGGGCTCGACATAGAGACCATCGGAGGAGAAGACGGAGTCGGCGATGAAGGCAGCCAGGCCCCCGCCATGCCTTTCGAGGTCGGCAATCTGTCGCGCAACATCCTCCGCCATCCGCCGCCCGATTTCCTCGACGGGCAGACGGTAGGAATCAGGCGCGGCGACCGTTCGAACATAGGGATCGAGGGTCGATTTCTTGCCGAGTGACGGCGAGATTGCCGCCACCGCGCCGCTGTTGCCGTGATAGGCCTCGGCCGTGACAATGACGCCGGTCTTGCCCGTGTGGTACCGCGCGATGCGCAAGGCAAGGTCGTTGGCTTCCGAACCTGTGCAGGTAAACATCGCGCATCCGGTTCGCCCGAGTTCGCCATCGAAGGTATCGATCAGGGATTCGGCGTAGTCCAGCAGGGGCTCCTGCATGTAGCGCGTGTGGGTGCAGAGCGTCTCGAACTGCTTCTGGATCGCCGCAACGACGCGCGGATGAGCGTGTCCTAGCGACACCACGTTATTGTAGGCGTCAAGATATTCGTTGCCATGCTTGTCATAGAGGAAGACGCCCTTGGCGCGGGAAATCTCCACCGGCGACCTGTAGAATAGCCGATAAGCGGGGCCAAGCAGCCTTTGCCGCCTGGCCACATGCGCCATGTCTTCACCTGGGAGATGAGACGCATCCTGAGGGTTGAAGCCATTGGCCATGTCGCCACGGTAACCCTTGGGCAGGGCAGTCGCTTGTTTGGGCATTACGGTTCCTCTCGGGTCAGAAGATCGGATATTTGTGCGGTCGACACCGAGTTGAACCACTCTAGATGAGCCCACCCGGCTTCGGTGTGGCGCAGGATGTAGCGGCTGTTCTCAGGGAATATCTCGGCGCGCCAGCAGGTCAGAAGCGCGCGGACCGCAAGTCGGCCCATTGCCAGGAAAGGGATAAGCCGGAGTTCTTCGTCCGTCAGTTCGGCGTAGCGAAGATAGCCGCGCAGAACATCGCGCGGTTCATCGAACAGGTCACGCCGGTTCGCATGGTCGATGGTCTTTGGCATCTGATTCATCAACGCAGTGGACACGTCGACCGCGATGGCGGTGCGGACGGCATCGCCAAAATCGATGACCCCAGTCAGGAACTGCGGGCTGGCGTGGTCAACGACCAGGTTCGACGTATTGAAGTCGTTGTGGAGCACTTGCCGCCGGCACAGGTCGAGCCGCGGCTTGATCTCGGCAAACCGCTCAAGCGCGCGGACCGTCCACGCCCGCTTGCCGCCCTCTGGAATGAAGCTCAACAGATCGGAGAGATCGAGCAGATGGGTGACGTCCCATGCCAGCGCGCGATCGTCCGCAGGATGGGAAAAATCGGCCATTGAATGACGTAGCTTCGCCAAGACCTCGCCAATCCGTTCGCGCTGTGGGGCGGTGGAAGTCGTCCGGTCGAGCGGCACACCGCAGAGGAAGGTGATGAGCCGCACCACTCTCCGCTCGCCGTCACTGGTCGTGACGATGGGCAAATCCGCGCCGTCGACGCCGCGATGTGCACGAGGGATGGGTAGGTCAGGAGCCCGCTGCTCGAGATGGCGCAACAGCGCGACCTGGAAATCGAGTTCCTCCACCCGCTCGGAAGGATGAGCGATCTTCAGGACGAACTTCCCTCGGCCGGCGCAATCGAGGAGGAACGTGTCGTCTTTCTCGGTTTCAAAGCGCGTGGCCGAGCCACGCACGCCATACAGAAGTTTGGCGATTTCTTCGGCTTCCGCCGCAACCACGGGATTGCACGCCTCGGAAAGCTCCGAGGCGCGCGCCGGCTGAACCTGATGATTGTGACCCATCTTCCACTCAATTCATATGCTGCCTGAAGAGTGCGCAGCGCCGCTTGACTATCTCACATTTCCATTTTTGTACAACAATTTGTTTATCAATCAAGGCAATTGCAGTTTTGGAATCGAAGGTCGCAGCCCAATTTCGACCCAATTTTCGACAGGATCATGCACGTGACTTGGATACACTTTAGCTGGAAGGAGCAATAATGTTGAGGATAATCAACGGTATACCAAGTCGTGATCCAGGCGCGGCTCGCGATATACCAACGCTGACGAAAACTCGCTGGACGTTTGATGCTTCTATGGATTGTTGGACAATCTCTTGCAATCGCCGCTTCGCTGTGCTTTTGTGCTCCGGCGGAACCGGAATGCGGCAGCTGGCGCGGCGCTCGGCCTGGGTGGGGTGGCCGATGTGAAAATGGGGAATGAAATGAAACTGGTCAGACACCTTGAAGGTACTCGCGCCGCTACGGCATCGCGGTCCGTCGCCGCGCTCGACATCCCCAAGCAGACGGCGTTGATCGGGGGCCTAGCTGGGCGAGTTCAAGCAAGACGGTCCGCCCACAACCATGCAGCGTCACCAATGCGAGGAGCCAGGCCACCCGCGGCACCAGTATGGGACGGAGTTCCCACATGAAGCTCGACAAAATCGACATTAAGATTCTGTCTGAGCTGCAGAAAAGCGGGCGGATCTCGAACGTCGAGCTTGCGGATAAAGTCAGCCTATCGGCAAGCCCGTGCTTGATGCGGGTGAAGAAGCTGCAGGAGGAGGGCTTCATCGTAGGCTATTCCGCCCGGGTCGACCTGGCCAAGCTGGGTCAGACAGTGACGGTCTTTACCGAGATCACGCTCAAGAACCATCGCCCGATAGATTTTTCGCGGTTCCTCGCGACGGTCGAGAAGATCGATAGCGCGATCGAATGTCACCTTGTGTCTGGCGGCTACGATTATCTGGCGAAGTTCATCACGCCGGGGATCAGCGAGTATCAGGCGATCATGGAGCGCTTGCTCGAGCTCAATATCGGGATCGACAAATATTTCAGCTTCGTGGTGCTGAAATCGCCGATTGTTAAAGCGCACCTGCCGATTGACGCGATCGCTACTCACTAGAGATGGAAAGGCAGAAGATAATCTGCCAAATAAGCGACAAAATTCAAAACAATTCGCTTCAAATAGCGAAACTTTGGCAAATGATATTCTGTATTTTATACAAGATTGGTTGCGCCTTGAACAGAAAATCTGCGTCATCGAATTAAAGGTAACACACAACATGACCACTTTTATACCGAAATATGTAACCTTCGACTGCTACGGTACGCTGACTAACTTCGATATGGCTGGTGCAGCGCGGCGTGTGTACGCCGAGCGTCTCTCCGTTGAGGCGATGGCCAGTTTCGTCGAGGCTTTCAGAGGCTATCGCCTGGACGAGGTGCTGGGGGCATGGAAGCCTTTCCGCGAGGTGGTGCACAATGCCGTTGAACGCAGCTGCAAGCGCATCGGTATCCAGTTCAAACCCGAAGACGCGCAACGCATCTATGAGGAAGTGCCAACGTGGGGTCCGCACCCGGACGTCCCGGCAGGACTCACCAAGGTGGCCAAGGAAATCCCACTGGTGATCCTGTCGAACTCGATGAACGACCTGATCATGTCGAATGTGGAAAAGCTCGGCGCGCCCATTCACACCGTCATCACCGCTGAAGAGGTTGGCGCCTACAAGCCACTGATGAAGGGCTTTGAATACATGCTCGACAAGCTCGGCTGCGGTCCCGAAGACATCACTCATGTTTCCTCCTCCTTCCGCTACGACCTGATGCCAGCCTATGATCTGGGGATCAAAAACAAGGTCTGGGTTAACCGCGGTCACGAACCCGCCAATCCTTTCTATGAATACACCGAGATCAAGGATATCGGCGGACTAGCCGCCGCCGTAGGCCTGGAACCCGCCCGGAAGCGCGCCTGAAAGATCGGTAGTGAGCCCTGGGGCTGTCGGCAAGAACGGGGCGGGTCCATCCGCCCCTTTTGGCCAAGCGCATGTAGGGCTTGGCTCACCAATGTGAGAGCGCTTCGATGTCAGCTTTCAAGTAGCCGGACATGCCCAAAGTCGACCTAGCAGTGGCAACGTTAGGACCGACGCGCTTCGTCAGAACAGGCGTTCGCCACCTCGCGTTTCGAATCTTTTCCGGTGAATGAGTTCACGGATCTGGCTACGCCCAGAGCGACCAGAATCCGATAAAGACGGCGGGCTATTTGGCGTAAAAGCTGGTAAGGCCCAGTACCTCCAACGAGTGCGCTTTTCGCCAGTTGTCGACATTGCTCCAGCTGATCTGGTGAGCGCTGATGCCCTTGGACGCGCTGGCCATCCGTTTCGGACCGAGGTTGGTCGCATCGGCCAGTACGCCAGCCAGCATGGCCGAGACATTCCTCGGAGTGTCACCCGTGCAAACATGCGTAAAGCAATCCGCAAAGCCGTTCCATTCATGCACTTCCCGCAGGAGGTCCGGCACCTCGATCAACGGATAGAGTTCACTGATCTCGGCGTTAAGATCCTCAGCTTCCACGGGCACCTCACCAGGGGTTGGCGTGACGATCAACGTGCCCGTTTCCAGACGAGCGCCTTCGAGCTTTCCGGATCGTGCTCTATGCGCCAGCCGCTTCAGGTTGAAGTCGAGCATGTGTCGCGCTTCCGCGAGCCAGGCCGCACCGTCACCCTGAACGCCAAGTCCGAGCCTATCTGTTTCATCCCAAGCTTTAATGGTGCACTATTTTCCTTTGGATGGAAGGAGGCATTATGGGCCAGGTTCTGCAGGGCGCGCCACGACGACAGAGGCAATTCGTCGAGCAATACAAAATAGTCAAGAGAGCCTGAGGAAGCTGGCGAAGCGCTACGGGATAGACCCGAAGACGGTCGCCAAGTGGAAGGGGCGGACTTCGGTTGCCGATCTGCCGACTGGGCCCAAAGACCCAAAATCGACGGTGCTGTCGACCGAGGAAGAGGCCGTCATCGTCGCTTTCCGCAAGCATACGCTGCTGCCTCTGGACGACTGCCTCTACGCGCTCCAGCCGACCATCCCGAACCTGACGCGTTCGTCATTGCATCGCTGCCTGCAGCGTCATGGCATTTCGAGGCTGCCTGAGGTCGAAGGCGACAAGCAGCCGAAGAAGAAGTTCAAGGCCTATCCGATCGGCTACTTCCATATCGACATTGCCGAGGTGCAAACCGCCGAGGGCAAGCTGTATCTGTTCGTTGCCATCGACCGCACCTGCAAGTTCGCCTACGTCGAACTGCATGAGAAAGCTGGGAAGATGGGCGCCGCCGAGTTCCTGCGCAATCTGATCGCCGCCGTTCCCTACACATCCATACCGTGCTGACCGACAACGGCATCCAGTTCACCAACCAGGAGCGGCATCGCTATGCATTCGAACACATCTTCGACCGCGTCTGCGGCGAGCATGACATCGAGCACCGGCTGACGAAGATCAAACATCCATGGACCAACGGACAGGTCGAGAGAATGAACCGAACCATCAAGGACGCAACCGTCAAACGCTTCCATACGACGATCACAACCAGCTGCGACGCCACCTCGCCGACTTCCTGTCAGCCTACAATTTTGGCCGACGGCTGAAGACCCTTAAGGGTCTCACGCCCTACGAGTTCATCTGCAAATGCTGGACAGACAAACCTGAAACGTTCAGACTCGACCCAATCCATCAAATGCCGGGACTAAACACCTATCCTGCTCCTTCATTGTGGTGAACGTTGACCGCGGCATCAGATGCTCATCGATTGGTCGGAAGGATCGACTGCCGTCGACCCATATGTCCGCCGACCGAAGTCGATCTCGTAAAGCCGCGAGCGTTGCGATTTCATAGAGACGCCGATCCGGCTTCTCCTGCCCAAGGATGAGCCGTCGATCAGCTTGGCTAAGGTGGGTCACCGGGACGCGATCCGGAAGTATCCGCCGCTTCTTGGCATAGAGGCGTTTCAGCAACGCAGTCGCCGCAAGAAGCGGATCGTGGCGGCGCGCTGAGCGGAACGTGAACGCCTGCAGGAACGCACCGGCATATTTGTTGACAGTCGCATATCGCTCGGCCGCTAAGGTCAATGGCTACGCCTCATTGTCCTCAACCATTGACTGGAGTTCAGGCTTGATCCGCAGCAGCCGGTGCCATCCAACTTCCTGATCGAGAACCTCCAGTGCGTTCCGGCCATAGTCGTTCGCGGACTGCAGGGCTGTGATCGTGTCAAGGAACATGCGCAGCGCTTTGGTGGTATCCGGCCTGCAATCCATGTGCCGCTGCTTCTTGCGGTTGTTGGCTTGCGAGAACAGCCGACCGATCAACTTGATGAACATCGACACTGCATCGTCGGTGAGCTTCTGGCCGAGCTTGATGACCTGCGCGACGATCAAAGCGTGCCGGCGACTCGCATTGAAGTCGTTGGCCAGCCATGCCGGCGTGGCGTTGCCCTCACGGATCATCTGCTCCCACCGTCCCGATGACATACGCGCCTGCAATTTCGGATCGATCTCCGGCGTCCGCAGGAATGCAATCCGTTCAGCCAGTCCGACCAGGTTGGATGCACCCGGCGCTTCTGACGCCGATCGCAGCCAATGAAAGCGCGTCTGGCCGATGGCCGGGTCAACCTCCAATAGCTTATCCAATGATTGAAGGGTATCGACCGAAATTTCTTCGATGAGCGCTCTCTCTGCGAGCAATCGAGCGGCCCGCGAGCCCTATTCGCTCGATCGTCTCGGTCACTGGAAGCAGGGAACCGCGTTCCCGGAAAGACGCAGCGATGGCTTTCGCAATCCCGACGCTGTCGTCGGATATCGTTGCCGTCTGAATCGCAGCCAGTAGCGCCACGACGGTCCTCCCTTGCGCTTTTCGTATCCAGATACATCATCAAGCGCGCGGCGTGGTCGCGACGGGTTTCTTCACGGCGCGCATAGAGCGCGAACGTTCCGAGGTCGGCGCCGACCTGATCGGCAACATGCTTTAGCATTGCGCGAGGCGGAGTCTCTCCGGCGGCGAGCACTCTGCCTGGGTAGCGCATAAGGCAAAGCTGAACGGCAAAGCCGAGCTGATTGTGTTCTCGCCTGCGAAGGCAAGTCTCAAGCATGTCAGCCGAAGACAGCGAATAGAGTCGGATGAGGCTGTCCTCATCGGTCGGCACACTGAAAAGTTTTTGCCGATCTTGATCTTTGAGAAGCTTCCGTCTGCGCATCGCCTGACTCCATCACAATACTCGATGGAACGATGTCAAACTGGGCGGCACATACGTCGGCCTTGGCTACGCTATCCACAGGGATCAAGTTCAAGGCGGCCGATATGCACTCGGGTTCTCGCTCCGTTCGACCTTAGCTTACGATTTTGAGCAGTTCTTGTTCCGACCCCAATCTCGGAGACCGCAGTCCAAGGCGGACCTAGGGCGACGATGTCTGTCGCAGCGCCGAACGTCGGCAGACTAAACGGCCTTGAGTGCTGAAAAGTTGCGAGGGAAATCGGGATTGAGGGCCGCGAGGCCGACCAGCGGCCCGGAGCCGAACGTATTGAGGTAGCGCACCATTTCGTCGGTGCGCCGGTTGCGCGCGCCAAGGGCGAGAAGGATGGCGATCGCCTGACCTTCGCCAAGGTCAACCGCGAGCTGGCGGGGGCCGGCCTGGTGCTGAAGCGGCCGACCGCGAGGCCGACCAGCGGCCCGGAGCCGAACGTATTGAGGTACCGCACCATTTCGTCGGTGCGCCGGTTGCGCGCGCCATTCTTTTGCGGCCATCTTCGAGCGTACGGCGCCTGAAAACCGGCAGCTTCACTGTCCGCCAAGCTTACGTCGTGCGACGCTGCAGTGTCCTCCTGTCGTGCCGCGCATACATCGAGTAGACGATCGGGATGAACCATGGGCGTCCGCGGTAGAGTGGGACGGCCTTCGGCGCATGATCGAAATCGAACGCGCTGCGCGCTTGTTCCTCGTTTCCGAGCACCTTCATGGCTACCTTCTTGCCGAGCCAGCGCGCCCAGACGATCCCCGATCCGCAATAGCCGGTCGCGTAAATGGCGTTGTCGCGCGAAAAGATGCGCGGAATCATGTCGCGATGCATGGCGACATAGCCGAACCAGCTGTGGGTTATGCCGATGTTGGCCAGTTCCGGGAACAGCCTGGCAAGCTCCGTCCTGAGATGCGCGGTCGGCGCCAGCGGATCGCCTTCCGTGGTTCCATCGCGTCCGCCGAACAGGATGCGCGATCCGTCGGGCGCAGGGCGGTAGTAGTAGCTCAGCTTGCGGGTGTCGTCGTACATCATGCGCTTGGGCATGAGCCGATCCATGACCTGCTTAGGCAGCGGCTCGGTGGCAATAATGCGGCTGCGCACCGGGACAAGGCGGCGGCGAAGCCACGGGTCGAAGCCATCCGTGTAGCCGTCGGTACAAATGATGAGCTTTTTCGCCCGTACCTGGCCTCTCTGGGTGGATACGCGCACCCCGGCCGCATCGCTGGCGAAGTTAAGGACGGCGGCGTTCTCGTGCAGGACAGCGCCGCTCGCGGCCGCAATGCGCAGCATGCCCGCAAGCAGCTTCGCGGGCTGGAGCCCGTGGATGTCCATACGGACCATGCCGCCCCTATAGAGGTCGCTCCCGATATAGTCATGGACGTCCGGCCGGTCGACCGAATAGGCTTCGATGCCCAGCCTCTCTTTGAGAAAATCGGCGTGGCGGCGGAGGTCTTCATTCTCTTCGGCGTTCATCGCACCTTCGAATGCTCCCGTGTGCGTACCGTCGCAGTTGACATTCTCCGCTTCGATGAAGCGCCAGAGATCCTGGCGCGCGGCATGGCCCTCGGCGAGGATGTCATTCGCCCTGTCGGTGCCGAAGCGCCTGATGAGATCGTTGCGGCCCGGCCTGATGCTGCCGCTCGCCATGCCGCCATTGCGGCTGGATGCGGCGCGCCCGATCATTTGCCGGTCGAAGAGCTGGACGTGCTTGCCGGCGCGCGCCAACTCTATCGCCGCGGACAGGCCGGTATAGCCTCCGCCGACGATCGCGACGTCGCAGGTCTTCTCCAGCTGCCGTTCCGGCAACTGGGGAAAAATGCAGTCGTCCCACCAGTATGGCGTCGACTTGATGGATATCGGGAGTGATTGTTTCATGAGGAAAATCCGTTTAGGGCGAAGCGCGTTTGCCCGATCAGTCGCGGCATACCCAAAGCTTGCGCGTGGTCTCAATCACCTTCCACACGCCGGTGAAGCCCGGATGCATGACGAAGGCGTCGCCGGCTGTGACCCGACGCGGCTCCTTGCCGTCTTCGATCAGCTCCGACACGCCCGAAAGGATGTAACAGAACTCGAAGGTCGTGCCTTTGATAGACCGGTACGCGCCGGGCGTTACCTCCCACATGCCCGAGCGAATCCCGCCATCGGCAGTCTGCGCGATATCCCAGGTCAGGAAGCGCGGGTCGCCCTCGATGAGCCTGTCGGGCGCCGGCTTGCCTTCGCGGGGCTTGGGCAAATTGTTCTGGTCGAAGAAGGTGAGGTTGGACATGGTCTTTGCCTTTCAGGGCGCTGGTACGAAGCCCACGACTGATGATGTGTTTTCGGAGTTCGCCGCCATGGCCCGTGGGGCGCGATCATGAGCCTGCCGGCGAGCCAAAACGTTTGACAGGCATGGCGGGCTGCAGACGCTGGCGCCCGCCGGATATCTCAGCCGACGTTCGCGATGATCGCCAGGCAGTCGCCCGGCTGGACCCGTCCCGGGAAGTGCCTGCCCGTCAGCATCCCGTCGCGGAGCGCGCGATATTCGGCAGCGACATTGTCCGTGCGCTCGAAATCGTGGATGCGGACGACCAGCTGCCCCATCTTCACGACCTGGCCCAGGTCAACGCAAGGCTCGATCAAACCGCGGCGTTCCGCAAAGATGTAGCAGTCGTTGTCGGGCATATCCAGGAACTGAGCGTCGGCGGCGACGATCTCGCCTTCGAGCACGCCTGCATGAACGAGGAAATTGTGTACGCCGCGCTCGGCTATCTTCAGCGAGGCCGCTGTCAATGTGCCGCCGCCGCCGATCTCGGTACTGACGAAAATCTTGCCCAGTTCTTCGGCGGCCGTATCCAAAAGACCAACCGGGTCGATCTCCTTAATGACTAGATTATAGGGCGCGCCGAACGCCTTCATCGCGGCAATGCATTTTTCTTCCTGAGACTTGTCGGGGAGACGGTGGCATGCGGCAGCAGGAATGAAATCCAGCGTCCGGCCACCGGAGTGGAAGTCGAGAACGTAATCGGCCATGGGAAGAACATAACGCTGCATATAGTCCGCGATCTTCTCGGTCACGGTCCCGTCCGGACGGCCGGGGAATGTACGATTGAGGTTTCCCTTATCGATCGGCGACGTCCGGCTCCCGCCCTGCACGGCCGGAAAGTTGAGGCACGGCATGATGATGACGCGGCCCTTGACTTGGCTAAGCTCGATCTCCTTCGCCGCTTTCAGCAGGCAGACCGGGCCTTCGTACTCGTCGCCATGGTTTCCGCCGGTCATGACGACCGTCGGCCCTGATCCATTCTTGATGACGCAGACCGGAATAAGAACGGCGCCCAGAGCCGACTCGTCACGCGAATAGGGTAGACGCAGGAAGCCGTGTTGCTTCCCGTCCTTTTCGAAATTAACGGTGGGCGATACAGGTGAATTTCTTGTCATGTCGCGAACTCAGGCCTGCTCAAATGATGAAAGGGAAATTGGAGGTAGCATTCTGCCTGAACGGCAGGTAGGATGTTACGATAAATGTGTATTGTTTATTGCATACCTGTCAAGGGGGATTTTTGCGTGAACTTATCCAGGGCCAAGCCGATTCGTGCTCGACGGACTCAGGCAGAGCGCACCGAAGAAACACGGATGCGGTTGCTGAAGGCAACGATCGCCAGCGTCAGCGAGGGCGGATTTAGCCGTGTGACCTTTACGGAGATAACCAAGCGCGCCGGTGTTTCGATCGGCGCTGCACAACATCATTTTCAGTCCAAAGCGGACCTGATCCTTGCAACGGTGGGATACGTTTTTACGGAAATGGACCTCTTCGTTTCGGAGATGAGCCCGACAAGCGGCGGCGTCGACGAACGATTGGACAAGATAATTTCGGTCTACTGGAGCTGGTTCAGCTCGCCGGACTATCTCGCCGCCTGGGAACTCGTCCTGGGCGCGCGCCACGACGCCGAGCTGTTTCGGCAGCTAAGCGAGCGCGTGGTGCTCGCGGTGGAACCGGTCAACGACCTGTGGAGAGCCGCGTTCTCAGATGTTGAATTTAGCAATGACGAGCTACGCCAGCTGGTTCAGTTCACATTCGCGATGATGCGCGGCCTGGTGCTGAGCGACGTGGTCCAGGTGAACAGCACTCAGGACAAACACAAGATCTTAGAGCTTCTGCGCTCGATGCTGCGCTCTGTCATGGAGAGGAAATCGCCTCGGTCGTAGCGATGAGCGCCGCCGAGGCAGCGCAGCCGCGGTTCAGGTCAGATCGATGTGGCCGGATGCTCCTCTCATGCATCCACCGATCAATACTTCAGCACCTTCGACAGAAACGCCTGCGTCCGCGGCATCTTCGGCGAATCGAGCAGGGTGGTCGGCGGACCCGCCTCGACGATCGCTCCGCCATCCATGAAAACGATCTTGTCGGCGACCTCGCGGGCGAAGCCCATCTCATGCGTGACGACCACCATGGTCTGGCCCTCGCGAGCCAGCGAACGCATGACGTCGAGAACCTCGCCGACGAGCTCCGGGTCGAGAGCGGAGGTAGGCTCATCGAACAGCAGGAGCTTGGGGCGCATCGCCAAGGCGCGCGCGATCGCGACGCGTTGCTTCTGACCACCCGAAAGCTCGTGGGGATAGGCGTTCTCCTTGTCGCTCAGTCCGACGCGGTGCAACAGCTCGCGCCCATAGGCTTCCGCTTCGACGCGGCGATCCTTTCGAACCTGGATGGGCGCCTCGGTGATGTTCCCCAGAACCGTGAAATGCGGGAAGAGGTTGAAGTGCTGGAACACCATTGCCGTATCGGCCCTGTTCCTGGCTGCCTCGCGTGGCTTCATCTCGTGCAAGCGACCGTTGACCAGCTTGTATCCGACCAGCTTCCCATTGACGTAGATTCTGCCCCGATCGACCTTCTCGAGATGGTTGATGCAGCGGATCAGGGTGCTCTTGCCCGCGCCCGAGGGTCCGATCAGACAGCAGACCGTTCCGGCCTCCACGGTGAGGTTGATGTCGGTCAAAACCTGAAACGTGCCGAAGCTTTTTGCGACCGACGTAATCTGTACTATCGGCTGTTTCATGTGTTCATCGCGCATTTAGGTTCAGCCCAATCTAGACAGAGGCCGGCTTACGAACATGTCCTTGATCGGAGCCAGCAGGATCGACAGCCCGTCCAGGCGCGAGACCGAATGCCCTCGCCCGAGGCGGCGCTCGCATATCCGCTGGAAGAAGGTCAGCGTCGTCGATGCGACCAGGTACCAGATCGACGCGACGATAAGCAGCGGGATCGTCTCGAACGTTCTTCCGTAGATCCCCTGCACCGAATAGAGCAGATCGGCGATCGCCAGCACGCTGACGAGAGATGTCGCTTTCAACATTCCGATGACCTCATTGCCGGCTGGCGGCACGATAACGCGCAGTGCCTGCGGCAGGATGATCCGGCGTATGGTCGTGGCGGGCGTCAAGCCCAGCGAGGACGCGGCTTCCCGCTGTCCGGGATCGACCGACAGCAGGCCGCTTCTGACGATCTCTGCCATGTACGCCGCCTCGTTCAGCCCCAGGCCCAGGATCGCCGCCGCCAGCGGGGTGATGAGGTCATTCGTAGAATAGGACGCGAATGGCGGAAGGAATGGGATCCCGATCTCGATCGTGGGATAGAGGGCCGCGAGATTATACCAGAATATCAGCTGCACGAGGAGCGGCGTGCCGCGAAAGATCCAGATGAAGGCGGCGGCGAATACGGCAAGGACGGGGTTAGTCGACTGGCGCATCAAGGCGATCACCAGGCCGAGAAGCGATCCTATCGTCATCGCGACGACGGTCAGCCCGATCGTCCACAGGAAGCCCTTCAGGACGACCCCGCTGAAGAGATAGTGCCAGACGACGTCCCACTGGTAGGCTGGGTTGGTGGCAAGCGATATGAAGAAGAAAATCGCCACGATCAGACTTGCCGCGACCGCGACCCACCGCCCGGGGTAACGCGCAGGGACCACCACATCCGCGTCAACTGATGCCCCGTCCTGGGATTTATAGGTCGCGGTCATCGAAATGCACTCTCCGCTGCGAATTCGGCCGGCCAACGCCAGAGCATCGCCGTCGTGCACGCTATCGGCAAATTGACTGCCCCGGGCCAAGTCCCTCGACCCGTCGCGCTGGTCTCGTCACGCGCCTCGCGACGCATCGCCGATGCGCCGGCAGGATAACGAAGCTGTCGAACAAAACCAAGCCACGGGGGCGGCACCCCGCCCCGTCCTATGATCGCGGCATCAGCCCGGTTGCACCTGGTTCTTGAGCGGTTTCGGGATCGCTCCGTCGGCCAAACCCCACTTTGTCATGATCTCCGTGTAGACACCGGACTTCATGAGCTCGCCCATGGCATCGAAGAATGGCTGGTAGAGTGGCGACCCTTTTGGAATGGCGATTCCGTAGTACGGCTGGTCTCCGTAGACTTGGCGTCCGACGTTCTTGATCTTCGGGCCGACCTGCTTTGCGGCATAGCCGTTCGATGCGGAATCGCCGGAAACCGAGTCGATGCGGCCGGACATCAGGGCAAGAATCGCGTCGTTCTGGTTGGGATATGTGTTCACCGTGATTTCCGGCTTTCCCATGCCCGTGCATTTCGTGCTGGCTTCCTTCGCCTGCTTTTCCGAGGCAGTGCCCGCAAGGACGCCGACCTTCGTGCCGCAGATATCCTCTAGAGCCTTCGGTTCCGTCGCGGTTGCGGGTGTCAGGAACGACGTGCCGCCACGATAATAGTCGACGAAGTCCATTGTAACTTCGCGGGCGACATAGTCTCCTACTGACGAAATGCCGACATCGAACCGTTTCGCCTGCAATCCCGGCATGATTGCAGAGAAGGGTGTTTGTTGATTTTCGACCGGGACACCCATGATCAAACCTAATGCCTTCGATAGATCGATGTCGGCGCCGATAAGTTTGTTCTCGGAGTCCAAGAATTCGAATGGAGCGTAGTCAGCTTCAGTCGCCGCAACGATCTTTCCGGCCTTTTTGATGTTGTCCGGAAGAGCCGAATAGATTGCGTCGACTTTCTGGAGCTTGTCGAAAGAAATCTCCTGCGCTTGCACGCCTCCGCCATGAAGCAGAAAAGCCACTGCTGCCACGGATATCTTCTTTATGAATCCTGCATGTCTATGCGATTCCAAGGTCATTTTCATTCCCCTTTTTTGTCATTTATCTAGTGCTTTGGGCTCTTTCAAAACGGTAACGCGGCGTTGGTGACGGCAGCATTTGCTCATCCACCAGTCATGTTACGATAAATGTGTATTGTTTATTGCTAAGGTGTCAAGGAGATTCAGCGAGCACTCGCGATTATGGTGTTGTGACCTGGGCGAAGTGCCTCGTTACCAGTTCAAACCGTCAGCCCCGAGCCTCAAGCGACAGCTTCTGGCGAATTCTTCGCGGCTATAGGACAGCTTGAGGAGGCAAGGCGACTTGGCGCCGGTGCTGGGATGGTGGGCGTACTCACATATCCGCTTACGAACCAACACTGGCCAGCAACGATGTTGTGAACTGGCGAGAGGCGTCTCGACGGCGCTGCCATTCGCGATCGCTCGATGGAGATCGACAGCCGTGTCTAGGCTAGTAGTCTGAAAATGGGGCCGGACGACCGTCTACCATGTAAGATCGCCGGTTAGCTGCAATTCGGCGGCCGTCCAATTGCCGACGTTGGGCCTACTGGAGCAGCCAGGAAAAGGCACGCCGCAAAAAGGCTTCGCCACCCGTCCTGACAACCTCACCGTGCGCCACGACGACGTGCTCGGGATGTTTTCCGATCAAGTCACGAATCTTTGGGCGCGCGGTTGCACGGTTGCGGAAACTGATCCGATAGTCGATCGGCGGATAGCCCCAGCCTTCGACCATTTTCGAAAGTTTTGCGATTGGCCGCATCCACCAAGGCCAATGGCGTTTCAAGAAAGTCTCGCTGAAGGTCTGGGACAGGTCGGCGATGATGGCGGTGCGCGATGCGCGGTGCAAGAAGATCAGTTCGTCCATGAATAGCGAATTGGTGAAATAGAACTGGTCGATCTGCCCGTTCCATTCGGCGGGCGGATCGTCGGCCAGCACCCCGGAAAAGCGGAGTTCCTTGCACTTGGCAATTGTTGCCGCCGTCGCCCATAAATTCGCGTCCGGAAATGCGGCCTGCCACTCGCCCAGATACAGATAGTGCAGCTTGTTGGGGCTGACGATATTCCGAACAGGGCCCAGCGCCCGAATCTCGTCCTCAATCGCTGCCGTCCTTTCGATAGGCGACCATAACCACAGCCCCCCATCGGCAAGACGCACGACGACCATGCGTGTCGGATAATCGAAGCCTTTGAATGAGACGACCCCGCCATCCGCAAACCATAGGTTCAATCCCAGCGGCTCCAGCATGATCGCCAAGTCTAATTCAACAGATGGGCGCTTTCCACCCCATGAAGGAGCTTGCAGCGCGATTGCAGCGATATCGAAAACGGCCGTCCGACAGATCGTGTCCCAACGCGTGGTGTAGTTAACGGCTATGGTGGCCGCCCTATCCGGCATGGCCTTTCCTCAGCTTCGGATGCGCAGCTCGACGGTCCCCGCCGTGCCTCCCAGTCCCGGTCGCGGTAGCCGTTGCGCAGCCGGCGCGGGTTCTTCTCGCCATAGCCGTCGCGCCGGTCGCGGCGCCCGGCCTCAACAGCGCCTTGGAGCGTCTGCCACGCCCGCCTGCATGAGAAGCATCGTCGCTGCTGGTCAGATGAGCTATTTATAGCAACAACAACTAATTTCTTAAACAGTGCGCAAGCAGCTTAAGCGCTTATTCATTATTCAAGCGCATTTTTCTTGCAAGTGTGTGCGGGCTTCGAGAAAAAAGCATGCTGAAGGTCTACACCTGCATTGCAACGGAGCATGATTTGCGTCTGGTTGCGCTAGCGGCCTTCGTTTGCGCACTGGCCTGCTTCGCTGCGGTTAATCTTCTCCATCATGTCCGGCGCAGCGAACGTGCGATGCAACGGTTCTGGCTCGCGGTCGCTGCCGTCGCCACCGGCTTCGGCATCTGGGCTACCCATTTCATCGCCATGCTGGCCTTCCAGCCCGCGATGCCGAGCGGCTACAACATCGCCTTGACAATCGTCTCACTGGTCGCGGCTATCATTTTGACGGGAACTGGCCTTTCCATTGGCATCTCACCACGCGTGCAGCATGGCCGCTGGATTGGCGGCGCCATCGTGGGCGGCGGGATCGCCGTTATGCATTATACCGGCATGGCCGCGTTCGAGATCGCCGGCCGCATCGACTGGGATCCGCCGCTCGTTGCCGCCTCCATCCTCCTCGGTGGTATGTTCGGCGCCGCTGCATTGCCGGTCGCGCTTCGGGAAAACAACGTCAGGTGGAAGGCGCTCGGTGCCCTGGTGCTGACAATTGCGATCTGCAGCCACCATTTCACGGCGATGGCCGCGGCAGCGATCATACCTGATCCGCGTGTTGTGGTTCCGGCCTCGGCGCTGCCTGCCGAATGGATGGCGATCGGTGTGGCGCTCGCTTCGACTGTCATCATCCTTTTAGCCCTTGTCGGTCTCGGCCTCGATCTGCGAGACCTTCGCCGCGCGGGTGAGACTGCGCGTATGCAGGAACTGGCGGACGCCACCGTCGAGGGGCTGGTTGTGTGCAACGAGGCCGGGATTGTTGCAGCCAATAAAAGCTTCGCCGCACTTGCCAGCGTCGACAGATCGGAAGTGGTCGGCCGCTCGCTCGCTTCTTTCTTCCCCACGCTGTCGCAGGACGAACTCGTTAACACGGAACGGAAGCCACTGGAGGCGGGGCTTTGGGCGACGAACGGCACCACGATACCGGTGGAGTTGATCCGCCGCAGCATCGTCTTTAGCGGCAAGCCACACAAGGTTCTTGCAGTGCGCGA